>PLKR01000199.1:1776-3281 GCA_003140655.1 Acidobacteriaceae bacterium
GAAAAATAGGCGGCAGAAGTTTTTCTTGAATATCGACCACGAGGAGGGCGCAGCGCTCAGCTTCCAGCGGCCGGCGGACCACCTCGGCATAATCGGCAGCGGGCGTGGAGATATTCTCGAACACGGGTGACATAGATTCCCCCTCGCGGGCAAGCTCAAAACTGATTCTACCCCGGCGGAGGAAGATCATCGCGACCACTCCCGCCCAGTTCACGCTTCCTTAGATTCGAGACTCGCCGCTGGTTTCGGTCACAGGCCGGCCAACATCTGCGGGAACCGCATATCTTGACCGCACTTCGCCCTCAACCATAGAATCAGAATGGGCTGGTGACGGTTGGCTCCAACCAAAACCACTGCCCCCTCGTTCAACGGCTAGGACACCTGCCTCTGGAGCAGGTTATCGGGGTTCGAATCCCTGGGGGGCAGCCAACTTTCTTTCGGCGCGATAGGCCCTGAAACTCTGTTCGCCTTTCGTAACATGCACCAACAACATCTTGCTTTCTTGCCGGTCTGTGCTAACTTCTCCAATATCCAACGGGCCAGCACTGATTCGTGTAATCGCAGAGGGCTGAGCCCCTTCCCAGGGTAGAGTTTCGCGAAAGAACTCCGGTAGTAGCGCCGCTCTGCTTCTGTTCACGCTTGCTCGGCCCCACAAAAAGGAGATCTATGTCTGCTCCGAAGAAAAGTTTTCAACTTGCTGGTAGTGAGCGCGCTCCGCTGAAAGGAGCGCGAGAGATAGGTCCAGCGAACCCCAACGAAATAGTAGACGTGACAATTCGCTTGCGCTCTCGCGCAGGGAGGAAGCCGATTATCGACGCGAATGAATTTAAGAAACCGATTGCGGAACGCACCATTTTGAGCCGTAAAGAATTCGAGCAGCTTCATGGCGCGGATCCCGACAGCATCGCTCGCGTCGAGGCATTTGCCCGCGAACAGAAACTCATCGTAAAGGAAGAGAGCCCGGGACGGCGGACGGTCATTCTCTCCGGGACTGTGGCTGCAATGAACCAGGCATTCGGCGTCGAACTGAAGGAGTATGAGCACCCGACCGGCAGGTATCGCGGGCGCACTGGGACGGTCCAGCTTCCGGTGGAACTGCAGGACGTGGTCGAGGGCGTCTTTGGCCTGGATAATCGTCCTCAGGCCAAGCCACATTTTCGTAGGCGGCGTGGGCTCGCGGGTGCTCGTGCCGCAGAGGTAAGCCTGTCCTACACACCCCTACAAGTTGCTACGCTTTATAACTTTCCCACGAGCGTAGATGGCTCGGGAGAATGTATCGCGCTGATCGAATTGGGCGGCGGCTACAACCCGACAGACCTAAGCAATTACTGGAGCCAGCTCAAGCTTACCGAGACGCCAACCGTATCCGCGGTTGCAGTCGGCAACGGCAGTAACAGTCCAACCGGAGACCCAGACGGGCCGGATGGCGAAGTGATGTTAGATATTGAAGTGACCGGGTCGATCGCGCCCGCGGCGAAGATCGTCGTCTATTTTGCAGAGAACAC
>PLKR01000101.1 GCA_003140655.1 Acidobacteriaceae bacterium
GGACTGGTGAATGCCTCCTATGGCAGCGATGTTTTGCTCGGGATGGTGCCGGCTGGAGGGGGAAATGATTTCGCGGCGGCTCTGGGCTTGCCGAACGATCCAGTGGAGGCCGCGCGCGCGATCGTAAACGGGCGAGCACGTTCGGTCGATTTGTTGCGGGCGCGCACGGCGGATGGGCGAGAGCGGCTGTACGTGGGCGGTGGAGGCGTGGGTCTGGATGTAGAGGCGTCGCGCTACGCAGCCGGAACGTATCGCCGCATGCCGGGGCGGCTGCGCTACGTCGTGTCGGCGTTGCGAGCGTGGCGGGAATTTACTCCGCTGAATGTGCGTGCGGAATTTCCGGGAAGCGAACTGGCGGTGCTGGAGGCGAGCGTCCTGCTGGGNNTTGCACCTGGGGCGCTGGTGGATGACGGCTGGCTGAATTTGTCGTTGGTGAAAACCCTGAACGCCCTGGAAGTGCTTGCACTCGTGCCACGACTTTTAAGAAATGGGAGCCTGCCTGCTTGCTATTTGAACCAGACAAAAGCGCGGAAAGTAGTGCTCCGGACCGATCGCGCGTGCTTTTTCCATGGCGACGGAGAAATTTTAGGGCCTGCACCGGTGGAGGTTGAAGTAGTGCCGCGGGCAATAAAGGTGCTGGCAGCGGCGCAATCCGAGTCCGGGAAGGCTTATTGATCTGAAGCCAAATCGCCCGTGAGGCTAGCTGCTGGGGCAGAGGATGGCGCCGTCGAGGCGGGTTNNCTGTAGGCAAGAGTAACTCCCCAATTCTGAAACACGCGACCCACGGTGCGATCTTCCGGCGGGTAATAGATCGTCGAAATGCTTTGCTGGAACAACTGGCCAGCCACTTGGGGAATATTGAACGTCGGATTGCCGGCGTCGGTGCGCGTGATGACCGTCCGTGTGGCGGAGTAGCGGACACGGGACCAGATCGAACCCTTTGCCTTTCTGAAATATCTGGGGTCGTCGTGCAAGATATGGGGCAAAAAGCCAAAGATAAAGAAAGCCGATGTGGCTTGATCCCCTTCCGCCGCGCCGAAGCGTTCCGCGTAAGGCCCCCACCCTTCGCCATAGTGAGGTTGGCCATTGGCAGCTTGCTGAAGGCCGGCTTGGAACAAATTGCCGAGATGCGCACTGAAATCGACGGTCTGATGCCAGGCGAGAACGTACTTTTCTTTGACGGTCAGAGGCGCCTGATTCTGGGGCGTATCGTCTTTGGTCTGGAAATTGGGAATGATTCCGAGAATGCGCTTGGGATTCTCGTCTTGCTGTCCGGTGGGGTTGGAAGGCGGACCCGTGGGGGCTTGGGTACTGCCTGACGCGGGTTGTTGAGTGGAATCCGGGGCTTGCTTGGGCGTAGGAGCATCCGGCTTGTCCTGCGCAAGGCAGGTCGCCGCGCTGGCTGCCAGCGCCACGAACAGCAAGATATACCTGTGGTTTCTGCGTGGCTGCATTATTCCCCGGCGCCCGAAGAACGGGCGTTTCTCCTTGGACGAGCGCCAAGGAACAGGCGTTTCGTCAGCGTACCTTACTCTGACGGCGCGTAGCTGGCTATTGGATGCCTCCCTGGCAGGCCGCGTTACCCACCGGGCTAAAAGGACGTACCCCGCAACCAGAGGGAGGACGTCAACTCTTCTTCTTGTCGATCTTAAGATTCAGCACGATGTCCTTTTTGCCATCAAAACTGGAGACCGTGTGGGTCGATGAGGTAGCACCGTCTTTCTCGGCGTGAATCTCGTAGTCGGCATTCGGATCGAGGCCACTGAAGCGATAGTTACCGGCATCGTCGCTGATGTAGCTGCGCACCGCGTTGCTGCGCGTGTTTTTCAGGAAGACCACACCGGAGGCAACCGGTGCTTCCGACTTATCGGTGATTAAGCCGTGAACGGTGCGGAGCTGAGCTTCATGCTTGGCGTCTTGCGCCGCAACGATCGACGCGAAAAGGATTAGCGTTAGTCNNGAATAGGCGCAGCCGCGAATTCATTTTTTCCCTCCCGCTGCGGGTTGCATCTGGAAGACGACATTGTCTTCGCTTATGCCGCTTCGGGCAGTGATCACCTTGCTTTGATCCGCGAAGCCTTTGGCAACTATTACCATCTCATAGTCAGCGCCCTGCGGGACGCGGATCGCAAATTCGCCGCGCGAATTGGTATACGTCTCCCAGCGGAACTTTTTCTCGGTGGTGCGGCGAACCCGCAGGTGCACGTTGGGGAAGGCGTAGGCCTTGTCCGTAAAGACGGTTCCAATGATCAGAAAATCGCTGGCGTGGNNCCGGCGGGCGGTTGCTGGTTTGCAGATGGCGGAGGGGGAGGAGCGGCCGGCGCGGGTTCCTGAGCGCGCGCGTGGAAACCGGCAATCACCGATACGACCGTGCCGATGATGAGGATGTAGCGGCGAAATCCACGCATGACAAAGCTGCTGGGCGCTCCCACTTGACCGACCCCTGGGGACTGCTTGCGTCGATTTAGATGGTGGACGGGCAAAAGAAGATGTAAGGGCAAGTGCGCACGAGACCGCTATTCCTCGTCTTCTACCTCTTCTTCTTCGTCTTCGATGAGATCGCCCTT
>PLKR01000075.1 GCA_003140655.1 Acidobacteriaceae bacterium
GAAGCCCTGACGGCCTGAAGCATAGGCCTGAAGGACAGGCCGGAGCAGCACGGCTGCTCCAGCTTCTATTGTTGGGCGCACGGGGATCGAGGTCTGCCGACTTCACCACCGCTTCCATGTGGCTGCTCTTCCCCTCACAGCAAGTGCCACGATCAAGATCTCACGCCATCTATTTTTGCTGAATTGACTCTATGTACTTGGTGATGGCGTCCAACCTTACTTCTCCCCAGTCTTGGTCCGCTTCGACCTCATGGAAGATTGGTCCCCAAATTGGCATCTCTCGATCGCCATGGGCGAGCGGCCCAGGTTGTTTTCCTTCGATGATTTCCTTTACACGCTGGTACGGAAACTTTCCGGCATTTCTTTGCGAGATTAGGGTCAAGTCTGGAACCGCATGCTTTAATGCAACTGATGCTGGTCCATGCCCTCGTCCATCAGTTCCGTGACACGCTGCGCAGTAGTAGCGAAAAATCTTCGCTCCCTCGATGGGGTTACGAGCCGGCAAGGTCGTCTTATCCTGCTCCTGCTTCTGAGCTGCCGGCAGGAGAGCAGGCGCTAGAAGACCCAGGCACAGAAGCAGCATTGACCATCGTTCTTGCCCGTGCATACGCACCCCCGTGCACTGATTGCGACGATACTACCACGACCCGGCGCGAGCAGCTCCGTTCCGCATGTACCGAAGAGGAAAGGCAGCCGTGCGTGACTCACGTCACAGCCAAAGCACGGCCTGTGATCCTGATCACATAGGCCGGTGATGACGGCCACGGCATCCTAGAGCCGTTTCTGCGACCCTAGCTCTTGTTAGGTGAGGTGGCACATGGCGCGAGACGAGCGTGACTTCCTGGATCTCCTTAAATTTGAGCTGAAATTTCTGGAAGATGGCGGCTATGGACGCTCTCCACACACCCCGTGGCGTCGCCAAACGGTGTTTGAGGACTCGCCTACCTGTCTTAACTTCAGCGATCCTACGCGGCCCCATCCATGCACCGAGTGTCTGCTAATGAGGTTTGTTCCCCGCGAGCATAAGGACCAGGTTTCACCGTGCCAGCATATTCCACTCACCGACAACGGTGAGACGATCGATTATTTCTATCGCCGTGGCACACAGCTGGAATTGTTGAAATTGGAAGAGGCCCTCGCCAGCTGGTTGCGCAAGCAAATCAGCGAGATCGAAGAACAACGCGAGGCTGAGCATTCGAGGAACAACTCGAACGGGCTAGAGCGAATTCGTCAGCAACAGTGGCTGGCGTTTGCGGGAAATTTGTACTCCCTCGCCAACCTCCATCGCGAGAGCCACAACTACGTGGTGGCGCATGCGCTGTACGGTCGCGCTCTCGCAGCAGCAGAGAGGGTCGTAGCACTCGGGGATGATGGGCGCTCTCTGATCGAACGAATCCGGACAAACCAGCAGGCGGTGTCTGAGACACTGCAGGTTGGAGACAGGGGCGTAGAGCAAGCTCCGTCGGAAGAGCTAGAGTTACAGCTAGCGGGTCGATAACTTACGGCCAGATCACGTCGAACGTCGAGGGTAGAGGCTGGGGTCCTGAAGACCCTTATAAGCTTGCTGCGAAAAGGGCAGCCCAGATGGATCGAGTTGCAGATGGGATGCAAAACAAAAACCAATTCCGTGTTGGAATTGACAAAAAGACGAGCTGCGTGCGACTTCCATCCCTGCTGTTTCAGCTCTTTTTCTTCGTGATTTGAATCACACCCCTGTGTGAGCCGGGTTGCCGACAATATCATCTCGTTCCGGCATGCTTTATATGACCGTTCCCTCAGATCCCTCAGAACGGTCCGTCGGGATTACCGAGGAGTCCAGAAGGGGACTGTCATGAAGCGTAAGTTCAAGACCGTGGACGCCAACGAGGCAGTCGCAAATGTCGCGTACCGCCTCAATGAGATCATTGCCATTTATCCAATCACGCCGTCGTCTACGATGGGCGAGTGGGCGGACCAATGGTCGTCGGAAGGTGTGCCCAACATCTGGGGCACGGTGCCCAACGTGGTCGAAATGCAAAGCGAGGGTGGTGCCGCCGGAGCCGTTCATGGCGCACTGCAGACTGGAGCCCTGGCCACCACCTTCACTGCGTCGCAGGGCCTGCTGCTGATGGTCCCCAACATGAATAAGATCGCAGGTGAACTCGCGCCGACGGCATTTCACGTCACCGCGCGCACTGTGGCGACCCACGCGCTCTCCATTTTTGGCGACCACTCGGACGTGATGTCTTGCCGAACAACGGGATTCGCAATGCTCTGCTCGAACTCTGTCCAGGAGGCAATGGACTTAGCGCTCATCGCGCATGCGGCCGCTCTCGAATCCCGTATTCCCTTCTTGCATTTCTTCGACGGCTTCCGCACTTCGCATGAAGTCAACAAAATCGAGATGCTCACCGAAGACGACATGCGCGCCCTCATCAACATGGATCGTGTCTTCGAGCATCGGCAGCGCGCGCTTTCTCCGGACCATCCAGCGTTGCGAGGCACCGCGCAGAATCCAGACGTCTACTTTCAGGCACGTGAAGCCAGCAATCCTTACTATGAGGCCTGCCCAGAGAAGGTTCAGGCTGCAATGGACAAGTTTTCCGAGGTCGTGGGACGTTCGTATCACCTGTTCGACTACGTGGGCGCGCCCGATGCCGAGCGCGTTATCGTCATGATGGGTTCCGGGGCAGAGACCACCCACGAGACGGTGGAGCATCTGCGCGGCATCGGCGAGAGAGTTGGCCTGTTGAAAGTCAGGCTGTACCGCCCGTTTTCTGTCAAGCGATTGATCGAGTCTCTTCCCCCAACCGTACGCAAGATTGCCGTCCTTGATCGTACCAAGGAAGCTGGCGCGGCGAGAGAGCCGCTCTATCTTGACGTAGCCAACGCTATTCAAGAAGGAATCAAGCTGGGCCATGGGAAGCTGAGGCTCGCGCCAGAAATCATCGGCGGACGCTACGGTCTCTCATCAAAAGAATTCACGCCAGCGATGGTGAAAGCGGTTTACGACAACCTGGCGGAGGCGAAGCCCAAGGACCACTTCACGATCGGCATTCAAGACGACGTGAGCCATAGCAGTCTGGAATACGATTCTGATTTCTCTATCGAACCCGAGAACGTAGTTCGCGCCATGTTCTATGGTCTGGGTGCCGACGGGACGGTCGGAGCCAACAAGAACTCCATCAAAATCATCGGTGAGAATACTGCGAACTACTCGCAAGGCTACTTTGTCTACGACTCCAAGAAGTCCGGCGCAATGACAGTCTCGCACCTGCGCTTTGGTCCCCAGCCGATCCGATCGAGTTATCTGATTTCCAAGGCCAACTTCGTGGCATGCCATCAGTGGATTTTCCTCGAGCGTTACGACATGCTCAGGGCGCTGGTTCCGGGCGGTATATTTCTGCTCAACAGTCCTTTTGGCCCAAACGAAGTTTGGGAACACTTGCCCCGCGAAGTACAGACACAACTGATCACGAAAAAGGCCAGGTTCTACGTCATTGACGCCTATCAGGTGGCCCGTGACACCGGCATGGGCTCGCGCATGAACACAATCATGCAAACGTGTTTCTTCGCCATCTCAAAGGTTTTGCCCGGCGAAGAGGCAATTGAAGCCATTCGCAAGTCCATCCGTGACACCTACGGCAAGAAGGGCGAAGAGGTCGTACAGCAAAACCTGCGCGCCGTGGATGAAACTGTGACGCATCTATTCGAGGTCAGCGTGCCGGAGAAGGCCACCAGCCAAACCGAAATGCCAGCCCCGTTCTCTCCGGAGGCACCCAAGTTTGAGCGCGATGTGCTCGGCGTGATCTATGCCGGCCACGGCGATGAGATACCCGTGAGCGCTTTCCCAGCCGATGGAACCTTTCCTACCGGCACCGCCAAATGGGAAAAGCGCAACATCGCGCTCGACATTCCTGTGTGGGATACGAGAGCCTGTATTCAGTGTGGCAAGTGCGCTATGGTGTGCCCACATGCCGTGATCCGCATCAAGGTCTACGACTCAAAACGGCTAGAGGGTGCGCCTACCACTTTCAAGTCTACCGACGTGCGCGATAAGGAATGGCAGGGGCTCAAGTACACCATCCAGGTCGCGCCAGAAGACTGCACCGGATGTGGCATCTGCGTCGATATCTGTCCCGCAAAGAACAAAAGCGAAGCCCGCCTGAAAGCTATCAACATGGTGCCGCAGCCGCCGCTGCGGTCCCCTGAGCGGGAGAACTGGGAATTCTTCCTCAAGATTCCAGAGCTTGATCGCCGAAAGATCAAAATCACGAACATCCGCCAGCAACAGGTGCAAGAACCTTTGTTTGAATTTTCTGGAGCATGTTCCGGGTGCGGCGAGACGCCATATCTCAAGCTGGTTTCTCAGCTCTTTGGGGACCGGGCCGTGATCGCCAATGCGACCGGCTGCTCCTCCATCTACGGCGGGAACCTGCCGACAACCCCTTGGGCTAAGAATGTCGACGGCCGCGGGCCGGCTTGGTCGAATTCTCTGTTTGAAGACAACGCTGAGTTCGGTCTGGGGTTCAGAGTTTCGATTGACAAGCAGACCGAATTCGCCCATGAGTTGCTGCGCCGTCTGTCTGCCCCAATCGGAGAAGAGCTGGTTACCGCCCTGCTGACAGCACCGCAGAAAGACGAGGCAGAAATTTTCGAGCAGCGGCACCGCGTCGCCCTGGTGAAGGAGAAGCTGCAAAGTTTGAACTCCCCTGAAGCCAAACAACTGCTCGTTCTCGCGGACATGCTGGTGAAGAAGAGTGTTTGGATCGTCGGCGGCGACGGTTGGGCCTACGACATCGGTTACGGAGGCCTGGACCACGTGCTGGCTAGCGGTCGCAATGTGAACCTGCTGGTACTCGACACTGAGGTTTATTCCAACACCGGCGGCCAGGCGTCGAAATCCACGCCGCGCGGCGCGGTTGCCAAATTCGCCGCCGGCGGCAAGCCAATGGGCAAGAAGGACCTGGCCATGATGGCCGTCAGCTATGGCAGCGTCTACGTGGCGCGCGTCGCCATGGGTTCAAGCGACATGCACACCGTGAAGGCGTTCCTGGAAGCCGAAGCCTACAACGGTCCGTCGCTCATCATCGCTTACAGCCCTTGCATCGCCCATGGATACGACCTGTCGCACGGGTTGGACCAGCAGAAGGCGGCGGTGAACTCCGGCTACTGGCCGCTGTTCCGCTTCAACCCCGATCTGGTGGAGCAGAACAAGAATCCCTTCCAGTTGGATTCGCGCGCGCCCTCCATCCCGCTCAAAGACTACATCTATAACGAAACCCGCTACACCATGCTGGTGAAGAGCAATCCCGAGCATGCCAAGAAACTGCTCGCCCTGGCTCAGGAAGATGTGGCCAGCCACTGGAAACTGTACGACTACATGGCTCACGAACCCTTCAACGCGGAGGTGACAAAATGATCGATCTCAGCAAGACTATTGACCTTTCCACCACCTATCTAGGGCTGAAGCTCAGGAATCCGCTGGTTGCCTCGTCCTCGCCGATGTGCGGGGAGGTGGGCAACATCCGCCGGCTGGAAGATGCCGGCGCGGCCGCGATCGTGCTGCAATCGTTGTTCGAAGAACAGATCGAGCAGGAAAGCGACGAACTCGACCGTTACATCGAGCAGGCTGCCGAGATCGGCGCCGAATCGGTGAGCCACTTCCCCGAACTGGGCCACCGTGTCATGGGCCCGGACACCTACCTGGCCCACATCGTGAAGTGCAAGCAGGCGGTCAAAATTCCAGTGATTGCCAGCCTCAACGGCACCTCCACGGGCGGTTGGCTCGGCTACGCCAAACAGATGGAGCAGGCCGGCGCGGATGCGTTGGAGCTGAACATCTACCACATCCCCGTCAGCGCCGATGTCACTGGCGAAGCGGTAGAGCAGCAGTACATCGACCTGGTGAAGGCCGTCAAGGCGAGCGTTCACATTCCGGTAGCGGTCAAGCTCGGCCCCTATTTCAGTAACATGGCCAATATGGCCAGGAAGCTGGATGCGACCGGCGTCGACGGCCTGGTGCTCTTCAACCGCTTCTACCAGCCGGACTACGATCTGGAAGCGCTGGAAGTAGTGCCCAACCTGATCCTGAGCAACTCGCACGAGTTGCTGCTGCGGCTGCATTGGATCGCGGTGCTCTACGGCAACGTGAAGGCCGATATGGCTCTCACCGGCGGCGTACACTGCGCCACCGACGTGGTGAANNCCAACACCGGCGGCCAGGCGTCCAAGTCCACGCCGCGCGGGGCCGTCGCCAAGTTTGCGGCTGGCGGTAAACCGAGTCCGAAAAAGGACCTGGGACTGATGGCGATGAGCTACGGCAATGTCTATGTGGCAAGCGTTGCTATGGGCGCAAAGGACGAACACACGCTCAAGGCGTTCCTTGAAGCGGAAGCGTATGACGGCCCCAGCCTCATCATTGCTTACTCACACTGCATCGCGCACGGCATCAACATGACGACGGCGATGTCAGACCAGAAAGTTGCAGTCGAGTCGGGTCAGTGGCTGCTCTATCGCTACCATCCGGAACGCGCCCTTACCGGTGAAAATCCACTGACACTTGACTCCCGCACTCCCACGCGCAAAGTCCGGGACTTTTTGCAGCAGCAGACGCGCTTCAAGATGTTGCTCAAGAGTAGACCTGAAGACGCCAAGCGGCTGTGGCAGCAGGCGCAGCAGGATGCTGAGATTCGCTATCGGCTGTACGAGTATCTGGCGCAGCGAAAACCAGAGCACGCCGCGGCTCCAGCGGATACGCGCCACGATCAGTCCGTGCCGCTGGGGGCCGGAAAATAGCGGCTCGCACCACGAGGAGGAAACATCATGGACCTAAGCACGAAATATCTTGGCATGCAGCTTCGCACGCCGCTAGTCGCCTCCGCATCCCCGATTTCGCAGGAACTCAGCGGAGTCCGTAGCCTCGAAGATGCTGGTGCCTCGGCCGTCGTCCTCTACTCCCTGTTCGAAGAACAACTACATCAGGAGGGCCTTGAGCTTGAGCACCATCTCAACGCCGGAACGGAGAGCTTTGCCGAGTCGCTCACCTACTTTCCCCAGTCCAGCGAATTCCGGACCGGACCCGACGGCTATCTGAATCACATTCGGAAAGCCAAAGACGCAGTGGACATTCCTATCATCGCCAGCCTCAACGGTGCAACCCTGGGCGGTTGGGCCAACTATGCCAAGCAGATCGAGCAAGCCGGAGCCGACGCTATCGAGTGCAACATCTACTTCGTTCCGACAAGCATGGACATCTCTGGTTCCGAAGTAGAGAAGATCTATATCGACATTCTCCGGGAAGTAAAGATCTCGGTTCACATCCCGGTAGCCGTCAAGCTCAGTCCATTTTTCAGTAATTTGGCCAATATGGCAAAGCGGTTGGACGACACCGGCGCAGACGGCTTGGTGTTGTTCAACCGTTTCTACCAGCCCGATATCGACCTGGATGCATTAGAAATCAAACCCAACGTGCTTCTCAGCAGTCCGCACGAGTTACGGCTGCCCCTGACCTGGATTGGCATTCTCTATGGCCGCATCCAGGCAAACCTGGCAGCGACCAGTGGTGTGCATGGCCCCGAAGACGTGATCAAGCTACTCTTGGTCGGCGCCGATATCACCATGCTGTGCTCTACTCTATTGCGCAATGGAATGAACCATCTGCGTCATGTCGAACACGGCGTTCGCGAGTGGATGGAAGATCACGAATATGAGTCTGTGCACCAGATGCAAGGCAGTATGAGCCAGATCCACTGCCCCGATCCGGGAGCCTTCGAACGCGCTCAATACATGAGAGCTGTGAAGGGTCTGCACCACGTCCTGGTGACCGGTCGAGAGGCATGGAGGGTCTTGAGCGGCGAATAGACTCCGAAGACGCGATCGGGACCTTCGGTTTAGTCGGTCCGGACACCTTCGGGCCTGCATCTGCGCGGTGTTCGGGGTTGCACTTCCGACCGGGCGGGGGCCTGCGACGGGCTGTGATTTGCGGGTAAAGGATAGGCTGGCGCCCCGTATCTCTAGGTTGACCTACCGTTCATAATAATGTACATTAAAACCGTTAGTGACCATTATTATGGACATTAAACATGAGGACAAGCCGATCATCCGTCGTAATGCCACTCCCGGTAAGGCATGCCTTGCGCAAGCTGGGCCGCGACATCCGTGACGCCCGCCGGCGGCGGCGCATCCCGGCAGCCATCGCGGCGCAGCGCGCCTCGATCAGCCGCACCACCCTCGTCAAGATTGAAAAGGGCGATCCCGGCGTCGCGATCGGGATATACGCCACGGTCCTTTTTGTGCTGGGCATGGCGGACCGGATGGGCGATCTCGTCGCACCGAAGAACGATCCCGTGGGCCTGCAGCTCGAAGAAGAAAACCTGCCGCAACGCATTCGCGTGGCGCACAGGCCGAAACGCACGAAAGACAAGTGATGGACAGAGAGGCTCTTGTATACGTGGATCTCGAGGGCGTCCCGCACCTGATGGGGCGTCTGTGGGCCCGTACGCGCAAGAACAAGGAAAGCGCCACGTTCGAATACGACAAGACATGGCTGGAAAATCCCGCCCGATTCTCTCTGGAGCCAGCCCTGCAGGTTGGTCCCGGTCCGTTTCATACGCCTGCAGACACGCCCATGTTCGGCGCCATCGGCGACTCTGCGCCCGACCGTTGGGGACGCGCGCTCATGCGCCGCATGGAACGCAGGCGCGCGGAGCGCGAGGGCGGGGCGCCGCGCACGCTCCAGGAAATCGACTTCCTACTGCTGGTGGACGACGAGGCCCGTCAGGGCGCGCTGCGCTTTGCGGAAAAAGAAGGCGGACCCTTTCTGCGCGAGGAGGGCATCAAGCGCATCCCCCCGCTGATCGAGCTCCCGAAACTTCTCTCCGCGGCCGAACATGTGATGGAAGAGAAAGACACCGAAGAGGAACTGCGCATGCTGTTCGCGCCTGGCTCTTCTCTTGGTGGCGCGAGGCCCAAGGCTTCAGTCAGGGAAAAGGACGGAAATCTCGCCATCGCGAAATTCCCACGCAAGGACGATGAAGTCAACACGGTGGTCTGGGAAGCAGTCGCACTGTCCCTCGCGCAGAAATCTGGCATCCCTGTTCCCCAATCCCGTGTCGAAAACATCGCCGGCAAGTCTGTACTACTCCTGCGACGCTTCGACCGCGACGGCGAACGGCGTATCCCGTTCCTCTCCGCAATGAGCATGCTCGGATCGAAAGACAATGAAACCCGAACCTATTTGGAAATTGTTGACGCGCTTCGCCAGCACGGTGCTGCGCCGCGAGCCGACATGGAAGCGCTGTGGCGGCGGCTGGTTTTCAACGTACTGATCTCCAACACCGACGACCACCTGCGCAATCACGGCTTTCTTTACGAAGGCCAGGCGGGCTGGCGCCTGTCGCCCGCTTACGACCTCAACCCGGTACCAACCGACATCAAGCCGCGCATCCTCAGCACGGCAATCAATGAGGATGACAACACGGCTTCACTCGCACTGGCGATGGAGGTGGCGGGATATTTCGATCTGGACGACGGCAAAGCGCGCGACATAGCAAAACAGGTCGGCAAGGCTGTCTCGAAGTGGCGCGATGAAGGCGCGCGGCATGGTCTCGCCAAAGGCGAAATCGACCGCATGGCTTCGGCATTTGAGCATGATGATCTAAAAGCGGCTCTCGCAGCGCGGTAAGTAGAAAGAGCAGCACGATGCACGGCAGGTTGTTTGCCTTCATAAGGTAATTTCTTTTTCCGCTCGGGGCTAAACGCCTATCTCGACTGGCAGACCCGCCTCATCAAAATCCCTGCATTCAAAACCGCCAAAGTTGCCCGGATATCCGAGCTGATTTGAAATGATCCGGGTCCGGCCGATCATCTGATCGTCGCATTCATGCGTGTGGCCATACACCCAGAGGGCTGGCTGGTGGGTCTCAATGATCTCCACCATGTCCAGGGAATTGAACGCCGGCGTAAGAGGGCCGCCCTTGTATTTGGAATTGGGATTGATGACCGGTGCATTATGGCTGATAACCACACGCGGACCATTTAGATTCTGGCCGAACCAGTTCAGCAACTTCGACGCGAAGTTTTTATGTAGCGCAATCGAATCTGCTGGCGCGAAAGGCGTTTCGTCAGGGTTATAGATGAGGCGGTAATCATTCATTTGAGAGCGGGCGGTCTCCATGGCGCGCAAATCGCCGCCGTTGAAATCCGTCCACATCGTGCCGCCGAAGAAATGGACACCCCCGATGCTGACCTCTTCATCAAGCAGCAGTTTCACATGCGGATGTCTGTCTTCGAGCCACGCCTTGAATCTATTGTCCTCTTCGTTCATTGGCCGCCGCGTGTAATATTCGTGGTTTCCCGTCACATAGAGGACTGGTTTCTTCCACTTCCGCAGAATCTGGTCGAGCGGCTCATAATCCCTGAGCGTGACGATATCNNCCCAGGATCATGACATCTCCGTGCACTGCCGGGGGCAACATCCAGCCTGAGCCAAATTCAAGATGCAGGTCGCTATAAGTAATGATTCTCATGCTCGTAAGAGAAAGCTTGTTTGAACTCGTCTTTCTCAAGTCCCAGATTTCCTGCGACAGCGATTCAACTTGGGGTGGAGCCCGGTTCGTGGAACTGGAAAGCTGACATCCCCCGGATAGCTGAATAATAAGCCGAGGCGCAAAGGCCAGTGTCAAGGCTCTTCCACCGCGAACGCGGCGCGCGAAGCGCGGCCTTGACACTGGCCGGGCCTCGGCTATGCTCTGGCTATCCGGGGCATGTCATTCGGGAATGCAGCATCACAGACCTAAACCGAAAACCTGACTGATCTGATTCGTGTGCGTGGTTTGTAGTTCTATTTATGCATCGCTGGCTCCGGCTGAATCGCGTGCGAATGGGACACATCGGGGCTGGGTTCCTGCCCCAGCGTCGCTGCATTATTCGTATAAATCTGCGCGTCACAGCGTCCACGCGAGACGGAGACATAAGTCAGCCTTTGCGGGTGACGGACAGCTACTCATCGGCCACCGCTGCTCAGCGCCGTGCTTCGTGGTCTTTGAGGCGGTCCCGCGCCACACGCGCCTTCTGCTTCTTGACCTCGTCCACGATCCCGTCGAACCCCTCTTGCGTCATCGCCTCGCCCTTCACCAGCGGACCCAGCAGGTTCACCAACAACAGCCGGCACGCCGTGATTTCCACCATCTCCGCACTGGGTCGAAGCCCCGTCTTGTCCTGTTCGATCTCGCGCAGGATCAGCCCGCGGATCAGCTCCGCCTGCGTCTCGTTCAGCTTCGCCGCCAGCCCCTCCAGCTCGTGCAATTCCGCCTCGTTCAGCTTTGTCCCCACGTGATGCACCCGGAACCGCGCCCGCTTTGCCGCTTCCGCCGCAAGGTTCTTCTCATCGAGCAGCGCCATCGCTCCAACCTCCCAGCACCCGCGTTTACGCAAGGAGTCACGGGTTTCCTTACGGAACCCCCACCCACGCTATCTATTGGATGCCAGGATGGTTCCTCCAGAAAGGTGTCAAGTTTCCCTACAGTTCCCTCGAAGGGGTGGAGTGTCAAAATTCTTCCGGTGCGAAGCACCGCGCCTTTCACAGCTCGCCATACTCCCTCGCCAACGCATTCCACAGACGGACCACTTCCGGCGCCTGCCAGCCGCGGCGGAACAGACTCTTAATAGCCTGCCAATCGTCATGATGAAATGTGAGGGCGATCCCGTGGTCCCGAGAGCGAAATACGACGCCGACCTTCTCTTCTTCGTCGAACCACGTAGACGCGAGGAAATAGCGACCTTCCCAGAAGATCAGTGTGTCGCGCAGCGACAACCCTTCTAGTATCGTCCGAAGTTCCGCAATTCTCGGGTAATCGAAGAGCGGATATTGCAGAGCAAATCTTCCGGGAAAATACAACCAGGTAGAAAATTCCGACTCCGGCCCCCGGTGAAATTCGAGACGGTATTCGCCTTCCTGAAACGAAGGCAATGGCCCAGGATTTCTCAACCTAGAATCGGCACCCCAAAATCCACCATCGCGCAAGGGTTCTTCATGGCGGAGGTAATGGCCACGGGCGCACACGCGCCAGAGAATCGGCCAGTACGGTCGCAGCGCTTCGTTCAGCTTCTCGATGTTTAGAAACTTTTCGTTGTCAAGAACCATGTAGAGAAGTCGAGCGGTATGAATTGGTCGGTCAGTCTCGCTGTCAGCGTTCTTTAGCGTGTGGATGGTTCGGTTCACGACCCGCTGCACATCATCGTTTACGATCTCGTCTGACTGCTTCGCCTCAGTTTGCTTTTGTGACGGCAGAGTGGTGAGGAGATAAGGGGCCATCGGGCCCTTCTTTCTCTGTTTAGATACAAGTCCATAAACGGCAAGGAAAGCTTTGAGAATTCCGGCGAGAGATTCGAACGAAATGTCCGTCTGGCCGGTATTTGCAAATAACTCCGCACCCTGCTGACAGTAGTAAGCAACCAGGGTCCATTCGGCTTGCGAAAGTGGCAGCTTTGCGTCTACCTTCCCGCGAATCTTCACCAGGGAATCGGTTGGCTCTGAGAGTAGATTTACGAACTCTAATCGCTCCTCTTTAGAGGACTCAAGGAGCTGCTTTGCCGCCTCCGATGTTGAGACGGGTTCGCCACTCTTGGAGGCCATGATTTCCTTCAAAGTGTCGAGTCTTTGACGCAGCTCGTCGGAAATCCGAATGGAGATCACCGGCTGCTGCAGGATTGGGGTCTTGTCTGCCAAAGCGTCAGCCTCACTAAAATGTCGTAACGTTACGTATTGACTGTATTGGTACACGTGCGTTAGTGTCAAGTGCAACGTTTGCTCCCCGGTCGGACGACCTACGTCGCAGGGATTGCTGCACGCTCAGCCAAATGAACCCGTCCGAAGTTCCGGGATGGAGTAGAAAATGAATCCAGCCGAAGACAACGAACCCTTCGTAACGCCCGAAGAAGCAGCAAACTTTTTGAAGATCAGCCCGGTGACCGTGAAGAAGATGGCTCGGGAGGGCTGGCTTCCCGCACATCCCATAGGCAGCGGAGTCCGCAAGCGCTGGCGTTTCCGAATTTCAGAGCTGGTTTCGCACATGCGTTGTCGTGTAGAGTCAGAACCGTCATCCGTGCGCGCTTTAAGGAGGAAAGCTTCTTGAAACGCACACAGCAAGACGTGGGCACGATTGTCCGCAAGAAGAGAACGCGAGGCCCGGATGTCTGGGTTTGGCGCTTTTACGAAACGGACGACATGGGCATTACGCGAAAGCGCAGCGTGATGTTAGCGGGAGATGCGGAAGGATGGCCAACGGAAGATCATGCCTGGCTGGGGTCGAGAGAGTTTCGATACCAGCGGATGGAAAAGTCTTCCAGTCAATCGTTCGGAGCATTGGTAAGGCGATACATGCACGAAGCAATGCCAGAACGGTATTCAACCAAGAAGTCCTACGTATCCATTTTGAAAGTGCACATTTTGCCACAATGGGGCGAGGCTCCTGTGGCCGAAGTGAAAAAGCCCCTCAAGGTGGAACAGTGGTTGAAGGAGCTGAAGCATTCTCCCAAAACGAAGTCCAACATAAAGGGTCTCCTGCATCGCATTTTTGAGTACGCGATGAAATGGGAAATTTTGGAGACTCAGAGAAACCCGATGCAGTTAGTCGAAATCAAGGGCGTGACGAAACGTGTTCGCAAGAAAGTTGTGCTTACGGTCGAGCAATATCAGGCTCTTCTCGCGGAGCTTCCGTACCACATTCAAGTGATGGTCATGATTGCAATGTGCCTGGGTTTGCGTATCAGTGAGATCAGGGCATTGCAGTGGCAGGACTTTGATTTGAAGGGGCAGATACTGACGTTGACCCGATCTATTGTGGGCCGCTACGTCTGGAACGGCGGAAAAACCGGAGCTTCAGAGGACGAAGTGTTTCTGGATTCCAAGCTAGTGTCCGTTCTGGAGGATTGGCGAAAGCAATGTGTCGAAACGCCGGAGGCTTGGCTATTCGCGAATGCGGATACGAAACGCCCGGTCCACGGCGATGCCATTCAGAAAGACTACTTGCGACCGGCGGGTGAAAAGATCGGGTTGCAAGGAGTGGGGTGGCATAGCTTTCGTCACACCTATCGAACGCTGATTGATGATATCGGCACGCCGCTCGGGGTGCAGCAGCGCCTCATGCGGCACGCAGACATCAAGACAACCATGAATACCTACGGCTCAGCATTTGAGAAGACCAAGCGCCGAGCCAATAGCCGGGTAGCAGATCTGGTCTTGCCACCCGCGATCAAAGAGCACCTGAAGGATAGGGCGAAGGAAGTTTCCCTGAAGAATTTGAGGCCCCAAACAGCCGCGATCCAGTGAGTTGGAATTGGGGACTACGCCTG
>PLKR01000120.1 GCA_003140655.1 Acidobacteriaceae bacterium
TGGTGCCTCCGAAGGGCAGGTGCACTTCGGCGCCGATGGTAGGCGCGTTGATGTAGGTGATGCCGGCGTACAGGTCGCGAATTGCGGCGAACGCCTTGTTCACGTCTTTGGTGTAGAGCGCGGAGGAGAGTCCGTACTCGATGCCGTTAGCGATTTCGANNCTTTGTCGAGGCGATTGCCTCCGCAGACGAGCTTTGCGCCTTCGTTCTTGCCGATCTCGACGTAGGTGAGGTCGGTCTGGAGTTGCTTCTCGTTGATGGCTGGGCCCATCTCCACCGTTTCGTCGAGGCCGTTGCCTACTTTCAGTTTTTTCGCGCGGGCTACGTAGCGCTCGATGAACTCGCGGTAGACTCCCTTTTGCACGATGATGCGACTGGTGGCGGTGCAGCGCTGGCCGGTGGTGCCGAATCCGCCCCAGAGGCCGCCTTCGATGGCTAGGTCGAGGTTGGCGTCGTCGAGGACGATCATGGGATTCTTGCCACCGAGTTCGAGCGAGCAGTGTTTGAAAGTCTTGGCCGCTATGCCGCCGATGATGCGGCCGACGGCGGATGATCCGGTGAGCGAGATGGCACGCACGTCGGCGTGCTCGGCGAGCGGCGTGCCGACTTCGGGGCCGAATCCGGCGACGATGTTGATTACCCCTTTGGGCAGGCCAGCGTCGGTGAGGGCGCGAACCAGGTTGAAGGTGGAGAGCGGAGTGTCCTGTGCGGGNNGTGTTGCCGCAGACAATGGCGGGCAGCAGCTTCCAGGAAGAGATCGCCATGGGAAAATTCCAGGGAGTGATCATGCCGCAGACGCCGATGGGCTGCCGCACCGCCATGGCGAACTTGTTCGGCATCTCGGAGGGGACGGTAGGGCCGAAGAGGCGGCGGCCTTCGCCGGCGTTATAGTATGCGGCGTCGATGGCTTCCTGCACGTCGCCGCGGGTTTCGGCGAGCACTTTGCCCATTTCGCGGGTCATCTCGCGGGCGTGTTCTTCTTTGCGCTCGATGAGGATTTCGGCGGCGCGAAAGACGATCTCGGCGCGGCGCGGGGCCGGGATGAGGCGCCACTTGGCGAAGGCGCGCTTGGCAGCGTCCACGGCAGCGTCTACATCGGCCTTGGCGGATTTCTGAAAGATGCCGACTACTTCGCGCGTGTCGGCGGGATTGCGGTCTTCGAAGGTTTCTCCGGCCGAGGAGTCGACCCACTCGCCGTCAATGAAGTTCTTGAATACTTTGGTTTGCGTGCGGCTGAGAGTCGCGGGGGAAGCGAGGGTGTCGGTGGCCATGATTGCTCCTAGATGAATGCCTGGATATTGATGCTACAGGGGGTGGGAGAGATGCGGCAAGGGAGGGAGCGGGCTCCAGCGGATACGCATTTTATGAGCGCAGCATCTGCTCCAGGCGGGCGTCCATTTCCTGTTGCTCAATGAACTCGCCGCGATCGGCTCGTGCGCTGCCCTCGCGCACAGCGGCGCGAAAACGGGCATCTTCCTGAAGTAAGCGCAACGCGGCGTCCTTCACCAGCCGTTGGGCGTCGGTGCCCTCCTGGCTGGCGATTTGTGCAAGCTGCGCTTCCTGCTCGGGGGTGAAATGTAGTTCCATCGACTTAAGGGTAAGAGCCGTGTAAGCGCCCGTCAAGCATGGGCCGGAAGCTCATTTGAAGCCAGCGGGCAGCGGTTTAGGAAAGAAGGCAAGGCGGAGCAGTTCACGTGCGATTTGCGCTTCGGACCATTCCGGGTGCTCGCCACGCAACCGCGCCCCGTTCAGCTCACGCGCGAACATGCTCATCTCATAGGCCAGAAGAAGCCGCTGCTCTCCCGACATCGACCGGTGAATTTCGAGTTGCACAGCTTGCGCCGCAGGGGTTGTGTCGGTGAGAAGCACGGGAAAATGGTACCACGGAGCAAGTCTTGATCCGTTCGCATTGAAGCCGTGCTCCTCCCGGATAAGTCAAGGCAAAGTCAAAGCAGCGGGCGGGGGCGCCCGCTCTACACGAGCTTATTGCCCCGCCGACTTTGTGCTTCCTGCTCCTGTGTCGAATTCTTCGGACATCCAGTGTTGGAGGGCCGTCATGTTTTGGGGGCGGCCCAGGAAATTCTTTACCAGGTCATTCGCCGACATGGAGCCGCCGGGTTCCAGGACTATGCGGCGGTAGCGCATGGGGGCGTCGCCGGCTAACAGATTTTGACGGTCGAATTGGAGGAAGAAGTCTTCGGCGATCACTTTATCCCAGAGGTAGGTGTAGTAGGCGCTGGAGTAGCCGCCGAGGTGTCCGAAGGAAGCCCACTGGTGGGTTTCTGGCAGCGGCGTGAAGAGCGTATAGCGGCGGTTGGCTTCGAGGGTGACGGCGTCTAGGTTTACGTCTTCTGGTTTGGTTTTGTAGATGTTGTAGGAGACGGCGGTGAGGGCGTTCTGGCGGGCTGTCCATGCACCGCGTCCGAAGGCGTTGGCGCGGTTCATGCGGGCTACCAGCTCGGCGGGGATGGGTTCGCCGGTTTTGTAGTGGCGCGCGAACTTGGCCAGGACTTGCGGGCTGCGAATCCATTCTTCGAGCATTTGGGAGGGAGCTTCGACGAAGTCGGATTCCATGGAGATACCGCTGATGCCGGCCCACGGTTGCTGGCCTCCGAGGATGTGATGCATGAGGTGGCCGAACTCGTGGAAGAAGGTTTCGACGTCCCCGTAATCCATTAGGCCGGGGTCGGTTGCGGTGGGCGCTGGGAAATTGCAGACCAGAAT
>PLKR01000514.1:0-4591 GCA_003140655.1 Acidobacteriaceae bacterium
CACTCAAGACCTATATCTGGCGACTCTGGCGTGGAAGCTCGGAACACTGAATCCGTGCCGCAGTTCTTGCAGTGAATTAGATCGCAGTACATTGGGTGTCTCCCTTGCGCCAGAATAAAATTGTCAAGAACAATTTAAGCGGATGGGATAAAGCAATTGAGGACGCGAAAAAGGGCATTCGCCGTCTGGAAATTGCTATCGATGATTGCCGCGCCAAGAAGGCGGCGGGCGAACCGTGGCCCGGAACGCAATCGTCCAACCAAAACTCAGAGCCATGCCATGAACCCATCACCGGAGCAGGTTGCCGAGGCGGTGCAGAAGTTGGTGGAGAGGAGCAAGGCGTGAGCGGGACGAAGCGCTGTGACCGTTGCGGAATAACTTCCGACGTTGTGATTGACGGCATAAAAGGGGATTGGACGAATTGGTGGACGCACCCGATTCGTGACTTTTGCCCGAATTGCACCGCGATAATGATTGCAGTCATGCACGTGCCGGTCGCGAGCTGGCCGGCAGAATTCATCAATCAAGAATGGCTCGACATCGATCGACTCAGCGGCGATCAGAGGCCAGCAATGGAGCGCCCGCCAGACAAGCGTTCGCTGTGGAATAAAATCTGCGGAGTGAGCGCATGACCCCCTTTGACTCCTGGTACTCCACCCACATCGCCCCGACGCTACCCACGGATGCGCCACCCGAAGTGCTGAAGCTGGCGCGGGAAAGTATGGCCGCGTGTTGGAATGCGGCACTAGACGCGGCACTCGATCGATATTTTCCCCTATCAGAACGGGAACGCGCGAAACACTCAAGACCTATATCTGGCGACTCTGGCGTGGAAGCTCGGAACACTGAATCCGTGCCGCAGTTCTTGCAGTGAATTAGATCGCAGTACATTGGGTGTCTCCCTTGCGCCAGAATAAAATTGTCAAGAACAATTTAAGCGGATGGGATGGGGCGATCTCGTTTACGAAAGAGAAGATTAAGAAGCTGGAGGCGGCGATTGAGGGGTTTAAGGCCGCAAAAAAAAGAGGTGATCCTTGGCCCGGAGCGCAATCAGTGGACCACTCACAAGAGCACCGCAGTCCTGCTTCTCACGCAGCCGACAGCCATCACCGGGCCATCCACCATCAGTCCCTACAACTGCACTTTCACCGCGACCTTCGCTAATTCCCATGTGAATCCAGGGTTTGGCGTCAGCCCGGGGGACTCGATCCACTCTCCGGAGTTCTGATTTCTTCGGGTCAATTTCCAGCTAGTTCTCAGTCAGTCACAACTCTCACCACAATTCCATCGGAGGCAATACCATGAAGTCGCGTTCCATCACGATTTTCACCACCGCAGTCCTGCTTCTCGCGACCGCCGCGGCTTTCGGCCAGGCGCTCTCGAATCCCAAATTCCCCGCCAACGCCAACGGGCGTGTCATGGCGGATGAATTCGGCAGGTGGTTTCTGCAATCGCAAACCGGGATCTCGTCCGGGGCGCAGACCGTCACCTTGAATGCCTGTTACGTCAAGGTCGGCACGGCCTACGAAGAGGTTTATCCCATTGCGATCAACACTCCTCTCCTCATCACCGACGGCACCAATACCGAGACGGTCACGCCGACTGCGGTCACGCAGCCGACAGCCATCACCGGGCCATCCACCATCAGTCCCTACAACTGCACTTTCACCGCGACCTTCGCTAATTCCCATGTGAATCCAGGGTTTGGCGTCAGCCCGGGGGACGGAGGCTTGGGAGCGGCGGTCAACTACGCCTTAACCAAAGGCATCGGCGTAGTCACGGTGGACCAGAGTTCGCAGATCACCAACGCCAACCTGAGTGCGAACCTGGTCTATCAGAATGTGCAGATTGAGGATTTGCGTTCGGGCCAATTACAGTACTGGAATCCGGCGCCGCTCGCCTCGACCGTTCTGGCCACCCCGACCACGCTCACCTCGAGCACGGTGACGCGGCTTGCCCAGTGACCAACGCCACTTACGGACAGACGGGCCAGAATGCCACCTTCACCAGCTACCCAGTCAACACCTCACCCCTGGCCATGCTTGAGACCGTGGCCTCGACCGCGGGGGGCCCCTATGTGGGCAATCCAGGCGGACGAACCACTTACGGCTATGTTCCGAGCAGCCACCCGGCGCCGTCTGGCATGTTGAGTTCCTACCCGGCCTACACCATCACCGCCGCAGCGACCTCAACCGTGCCGGAAGTTCTGGGATCGATCAGTGTTCCCTCGAGCCTTCTCAATTATCCCCAGAAGACCGTCCGTATCTGTGGAGACGCGACCGAAGCCACGGGGGGTTCCACGTCGACCATCACCCAGTTCCAGTTGCTTTGGGACGCGCCAGGGTCGAACGTAGCCGACTTGCCGCTCGTCATCGGCGGCCCGCAAGTCACCTCGACGCTGATCACCTCGAACGCCGACTTCTGGCACTTCTGCCAGGACTTGACGACCACCGTAGCGAGTGCCAGCGCTACTGGAGCCACCCTGCAGGCGACCGATGGAATTCTGAGTGAATCCTACGGCGCGGGCGTAGCGGGAGTGGGCTCGACTGGGCCAACCTTGTCGCCGGCCGCGGTGGGATCGGCGAACCTGGCTGGAACCGCGGGCTACACCAACCGCATCCACGTCGTCTACCTGCATACCACCGGCACCGACGCGCACGGCGTCACGCTCGGCAACCTCACCGTACAAATCTTCTAACGCGGTCTCTCCGATGGCCATGTGGAACGACATGACTCCGGGCGGACCCGCCTCTGCCGCAACCTCGGCAGCCGGACTTCCCCCTCCGTCCGGAGTCTCTCCTGATCAAAACGACGGGGCTAAAATCCCCGAGGCGCAAGCCGGCTACATGGAACTGGCCGGAGCGCAGAAGGATGGCGCCTGCTCGAAAGTGGACGCGCAGGGTGGAGTCGCTTGATAGTCTCCATCCCCGATCAGCGCCGTAGGGCCGGGCGAAGAATCCAGCCCGGTCCACGCCTGGTTTGAAAAGCGCAGCCTGAAGGCGGATGAGGATTTCGTCTGCATGCTGGCCAAGGCGCAGATGTCGGAGCCGGTGCGGTTGGGGGGAAGAAGAACGACCGATGCCCTGCCGCCGAACACCGCCTTCTTTGTTCCGCCGCTCTATGGCTTCACCTTCCAGGTGGAACAGAACGCAGCCTTACCCACTCCGGCGAATTACGTGTTGCGCATCTTTGCGAGCGACGGCACCGAAGTCAGTTCCGGAACCTATGCGCAGAACGACACCAGCGGGATGACTCAACAAGAACAACCGAACGCCGAGCATCCCTTGCAACAGTTAAGGGCGAAGCCACGTAGGATGGGGGCATGAAGCAGGCGGTTACCCTAAACGCAGGCGGGGGCGGTTGGACCTCTGCGCTGTATGCGGAAATACTTTCATCCCTTGACCAGTCATCGAATGAGGTCGACGCAGCGGCCTGGATAAAGCAGTGAGTCGGATTGCTTAAGGGCAGCCATGTCATCGCTTCCCCTTCCTATCGCTGCATTCGCCGCGGGGCTAGTTTCATTCCTGACGCCGTGCGTCTTGCCGCTGGTTCCCGGGTATATCTCGCTCATATCCGGCGCGGGTTTGGATGAGCTTAAGCAGCAGCTAGTTTCTTGCTTTAGGAGCTGCGGATTGGACGAATGCGTTTGGAAGTCGCGAGTTAATGAAAGCAACCGCTACCATGGCTTCCGCGGTTGATATGGCTTTAAACTATCAAAAGCCATCATTTGTTGAGAATCAAGCTATCTCACAAACCATACAGCTTAACGGCTTGGCTGGTTCGGCGTTCCCGGCAACGTACAACCTCACTTCGGCTCGCCTTTATCCCTCTCATGCAACTCCTTCTCCAATGCCGCCAGTCTGTGCTCCACATCGGTTGCCTTGATCGCTTGCAACTGCAGGTTCAGCAGGGGCGCCATTCCCGCCGCTACTCGGGGCTGGAGTTTGCCAGCATAGACATCGGCCACCAAACGAGAGACCACCTGTCGCACTGCCATCGCGGTTTCCAGCTTGGGCAACTGATCAACACCTCCGGCGGTGGAACGGCGCTTGCTCCTGCCCCCGATTCGACCCAGCTCGGCGGCCTTGTTGGGATTCGCATGAAAGAAACACCGGCCGCCCGCCATGGCCGCTGCTTGACAGGGCTTGCCTGATTTTGTCTTCGCCTTACACCGATGCCCGCGGCTCTTGGTTGCCATGTTTCCTCGCTCGTTTCCATTGCAGATTCACAAGTTCTTCTGTGCCGGTGACGCCTTCCATCGGTTCTGCTCGATCCATCGCTGGCAAGCTTGAAGTACTTTGCGACCGTAGCAGTGGTAAGCTGACTCTCCTCTGTGGCATCAAAGTGATCGACCAAGGGTAGCGCATTTCCCGGTGTTGCGCTCGGGCAGATCATCATGAAGGACCACATTGAGGAGAGATTTGTCTACAAGGATCCGACCGTTGTAGTCAATAAAGCCCAATTTCCGAAAGCGGTTCATGAAGAAGCTCACTTTTGATCGGGTCGCGCCAATCATGTTGGCGAGCGTCTCTTGAGAGATCTTGGGGATAAGCTTGTGAGGTTCGCCGGGCTTCCCGAACTCTGCCATCAA
>PLKR01000514.1:4627-4932 GCA_003140655.1 Acidobacteriaceae bacterium
TCGTCGTGAATCACACGAATCATCTCCTTTCTCTCGATTCTCAGCGCCGTACAAGCTGTAACGGCCGTTGCTGTTGCCAGCCTCTGTCCAACGACTGCCGCAATCGCCTCCTCGCCTATAAACTCACCCTGAGATAGGAGCGCGATGGTGGCCTCTTTGCCTGACTTGGAGACAACGGTGATCTTGGCACTACCTTTCTGAAGATAAAAAACAGAATCGGCTTTTTCCCCTTGCGAAAAGAAGGCTTCTTTCTGTTTAAGCTGGAGCATCGTCCGCCCTATGCCTGCTTTGGACAGAAACTCAAT
>PLKR01000514.1:4974-7740 GCA_003140655.1 Acidobacteriaceae bacterium
GACTATGCTTCTACGAAGGATCCTAGCCTGCAACGCAGAGCGTCAGTGGACGTCGCCCTCATTCTTTATGTGGGCAAAAGCGGGAAGCTGCGGAGAGACGTTCTGTATTCTGTAGGGCTCTGCAAGAATTGCCGGCGGAAGGCGGCGGCGAAGTGAGACGCGCTTCCGAATCCGCAGCTCAAAGCAATATCAAGAGTGCTCTTATCA
The DNA here is from genome assembly GCA_003140655.1 of Acidobacteriaceae bacterium. Classification (GTDB taxonomy): domain Bacteria; phylum Acidobacteriota; class Terriglobia; order Terriglobales; family Acidobacteriaceae; genus Sulfotelmatobacter. Next base: position 5,182 of record PLKR01000514.1, read on the forward strand.
GTATCGCGAAGCATCGCTTTCGCAGCCTGCATTCTTAGGTGTCGTACATGCCGGTGCGGGGTCGCTCCCACGGCTTTGGTGAAAAGAGCTGCAAAGTGAAAGGGACTGATACCTGCTTCCTTGGCAAGGACGCGAAGGTCCAGGCGCTCCGACAAGTGCGCCTCGACATACTCCAGTACCCGCACCATGCGGTAGTCAGAAATGCGCTCGTGGGTCAAAGAACGGCTCCACTCGAAACCTGCAGATGGGCCGAGTAGAAGATGTGCCGCCAGCCACTGCGCAACAGCCTGGGCGTAAAAATCTGGAGCTCCGTCTCGGAGGGTGGCTACCACCGAAAACATCAAATTGGTTATAAGTGGGTCATCCAGAAATGGGACATCGCTGAGGAAACTCCGAAGTGTGGTCCCCGCCTTGGGAACTTCTGCTGCAACGAGATCGACAGTGTTTTGAGGCAGGATCAGATGCAGGAGGGCGAGATTCTTCTGGTTCTCAAAGTGGTGGCGGATAAGACGTCCTTGTCTGGCCGGGGTGAGCTTACCTGTTCCTCTGGTGTACTTCGTTCCGCGCCATCGTCCTTCAGAAAACGTATCGATCCGGAAGCTGCGATTGAGCACAAGGGTGATCGCCGGATCAGAAAACGTCGGAAGCTCAACTGGATCTAGATAGGGCGCCACCTCAATTATGCGTAGGTAAAGTGACCGCCACCCGTCCGAGTCACCGGGCAGCGGATCCTCATAACTTCCATAGGCCCATCTGGTGCTCACATCGTTGGCTTGGCTATTCAATTGAGTACCCCCGTTTTCGTTTCATTTGTGCAAGAGGCGGCCCGGGGCAACACACATCCAAGCCGTTGTACGGCCATGTTAAACCATCATTCCTCTCCTCTCGCTCTTGACAGTGGTCTAAATTTCGACAGGCGGACATAGCGCTGGTTTTTCTCTTGCTCTTTGCAAAGGCGCTGCCGCTCGCCTCCTCCATAATGAGTCTTCTCCGTCTAACGGGNNCAGTGCGAAGCGCGGCCTCGGAAATGGTTTGGACTCGCTTCCAACTCTTCTACCCAGAGGGACCCCGCTGTACGCGCCGCTCCTTCACCGAACAGTTGATCGGTTGCCCAGCCGGAGAACCGCAATGTCGAAGAACCGGCAATTATTGGCATCGCACAAACAATTGAAACATGTGCCCTAGTGCTCAGTTTGCACACCGCTCTCCATCTACACTGGCGGTTTCACGTGTATCAACGGCCGAACCTGGACTAGATATGGCGACTGCCACTGCCGAGCGACAATGGAAGCCGCGGGTCAATCCCTGGGTGATTGCGGCGACCGTCGCGCTTGCCGCTTTTATGGAGGTCCTTGATACCTCCATCGCAAACGTCGCGTTGCCTCACATCTCCGGCAATCTAGGCGCTAGCACCGACGAAGGAACTTGGGTGCTTACCAGCTACCTGGTGTCGAACGCCATCGTTCTTCCCATGGGCGCCTGGGCATCCAGCGTGATCGGGCGCAAGCGTTTTTTTCTCTCGTGCATCACCATCTTTACGGTTTCGAGCTTCCTTTGCGGCATCTCAGTCTCACTTCCGATGCTGTTGATCTGCCGCATTTTACAGGGTGCTGGAGGCGGGGGATTGCAACCAATGGCGCAGGCGATCATGGCTGATTCGTTCGAGGAGAAGAAGCGTGGCCAGGCCTTCGCTCTCTATGCTCTAGTCACCGTGCTGGCTCCCTCTATCGGGCCTACGATCGGCGGCTGGATCACCGACAACTACAACTGGAGATGGATTTTTTATATCAACATTCCAGTCGGCATTCTTGCCTTCGTCCTGGTTACGCGCTTTGTGGAAGATCCGCCCTGGATTAAAGCGACGCTGGCGAATATCAAGAAACTCGACTACATCGGTCTGGGCTTACTGGCAGTCGCCATGGGTGGCATGCAGGTGATGCTCGACAAAGGAGAAGAGAACGATTGGCTGGCTTCCAGTCTCATTCGAATATGTGCGTCCCTATTTGTGCTGGGCATGATCGGGCTTATTTGGCGGGAGTGGAACACCAAGGACCCGATCATGAATCTCAAATTATTCAAGTTTAAGAATTTCGCTATCTGTGCCTTCCTCATGCTGTTGGTTGGCGGACTTCTCAATGCGAGCACGGTGTTACAGCCGCAGTTCTCTCAACAGCTTCTGGGCTATACCGCGACCGTGGCGGGAGAGGCTCTTACCGGCGGGGGCCTTGTACTTTTGATTCTCGCGCCGCTATCTGGAATCGCTAGCGACAAGTTTGCCGCCCGCAATCTTGCCGTAGGCGGATTCGCCTTCTTTGCCGCTGCCTTCTACTACAGCTCCACCCACGTCAACCTGTCGATGAGCTTCGGCTTCGGCTCCTGGTTGCGGATGTTGCAAGTCGCTGCCATTCCGCTGTGCTTTATCTCGATCACCAACGCCGCTTACATGGGCCTGCCCAAAGAAGCGAGCAATCAGGTCTCTGGAATTATCAACTTTGCCCGCAATGTCGGAGGCAGCATCTTCATTGCGATCACTGGAGCCATCGTTGCGAATCGTTCGCT
>PLKR01000514.1:7791-7959 GCA_003140655.1 Acidobacteriaceae bacterium
GCAAGAACAAACCCGGCGAGGCAGCTCCCGCAGGAGCAGAGTAAGGAGCGGCCGACGCGAAACGGCAAGGAGAAATCACACTTGAAGTTGCTATTAATAAATGTTCCGAGTGCAAGTCGCCATAGTGGAAGTCACCTTCCACAAGAGCAAACGTATGCGCCGAGGAGC
>PLKR01000514.1:8056-8942 GCA_003140655.1 Acidobacteriaceae bacterium
AGCACCATACAAGTGTCGGGTGTTTATCAAGGAAGCACGCCCGATCCGAATGCACCGCAAGGTCCGCTCACCTTGAACATTGCGGATGCGATCCGCCGCGGCCTGCGCTTCAACCTGGGCGCTATTAGCGCGAATGCGTCGGTGAAGCAGTTGCGTGGAGAGCGGCTGGCAGCGCTCAGCAAGATGCTGCCGAACANNCGCTGTCTGAGAACGGGGCCAAAATCGATCTCGCGACTCAAGGTCTCACTCCCGGCACGTTCGGCAGCAGCATTCCACTCCCAACCACCGTGGGACCCTTCCACTACTACAGCGCGCTGGCCAATGTCAGCGANNTACCTTCGAGTCCTGGCGAGCAAAGCAAATGTCCTGTCACAGGAAGCGCAGGTCAAGCAGGCGGGCGCGACCTTCAAGCAGTCCGAGCACCAGTTTCAGGCGGGAACGAAAGCCTCCATCGACCGGAATAAGAGCTTTGTGGAATATCACACCGAGCAGCAGAGGCTTACATCGTTGCGCGGAGATTTGCTGAAACAGACCATGCAACTGGCCAGGCTTATCGGATTACCTGTGGGCCAAGTATTTACCTTGAGTGAAGAACTGCCCGCTCAGGTGCCTGAGGCGGTCTCGCTCGGACAGGCGCTGAAACTTGCATTCGAGGAGCGCTCCGATCTCAAGGCTGCCCGGCTGCAATTGAAGGCCGCAAGCGAAGCCCACAGAGCCTCGAAGGCGGAGTATCTCCCGTCGCTTGGGGTCAAGGGAGACTACGGGCTCGAGGGGATAAACCCGAATAAGGGAGTTTCTGTTTTTCAGGCCGCAGCCACGGTCACCATCCCGATCTTTCAAAGCGGCCGCGTGAAAGCGGATGTCGAACAGGCCGATGCCGCGCTCA
>PLKR01000638.1 GCA_003140655.1 Acidobacteriaceae bacterium
CAAACCCTGCCGGCAAAGGAAAGAATCGATGAAGGAAACCGCCAAGATTCTTCTGGTGGATGACGAACCGGCGATGCTCCGTTATATCCGGACGCTTCTGGAGGTCGACGATTACAAGGTGGAAACCGCGTCGACCGGGGAAGAGGCTTTGCAACGCGTGGACAAAGGCATGGAGCCGGACCTGGTACTGCTCGACGTGCTGATGCCGGGAATCGACGGGCTGGAGACGCTGGAACAACTCCGCCAGAAGCGGCCCGGGGTAAAGGTCGTGATGCTTTCCTGCGTCAACGATACGAAGAAGGTAGTGCAGGCAATGCGCCTGGGGGCACACGACTACCTGACCAAACCCTTTCAGAAAGCGGAACTGGATGCGGTGATCGACCAGTGCCTGGGTCAGGGCAAAACAATCGTCGGCGGAGAAGCCGAAGACGTCGGCGACGACGTGTTCTTTATCGCGGCGAGTCCCGCCATGCGGAAGATCCGTTCGCAAGCCGCGCTCGTCGCACATGTGGACATTCCGGTATTGCTGCTGGGCGAGAGCGGCACCGGCAAGGAAGTACTGGCGCGCCTGATTCACAAGCTCTCGCCGCGCGCGCACCGCACGTTCTTGAAGGTAAACTGCGCGGCCGTCCCCGCGGATCTGCTGGAAAGCGAGCTATTCGGCTACGAGCCGGGCGCCTTTACCGGGGCAACGCATGCCAAGCCGGGCAAATTCGAACTGTGCAACAAGGGCACGATCCTGCTCGACGAAATCGGCGAGATGCCGCCGGCGCTGCAGGCCAAGCTGCTGCACGTACTGCAGGACCAGCAATTCTCCCGGCTGGGAAGCCGAAGCGTCGTCAAGGTCGACGTACGCATCCTGGCGGCCACCAACATTGATATTCCGCAGGCTTTGGCTGCCAAGCGCCTGCGTGAAGATCTTTACTACCGTCTCAACGCGTTCACCCTACAACTGCCGCCGCTGCGCGAACGGAAGGAAGAAATTCCCATTCTGCTGAAGCATTTCATGACGCGCATGGCCGAACGCTACGCGCGGCCTCAGCTCCCGCTTTCTCCCCAGCTACTTGAGGCCTGCCTGGCGCATTCCTGGCCGGGCAATTTGCGTGAGCTGAACAACTTTCTGAAACGCTACTTGATCCTTGGGGACGAGCATCTCGCAGCCGCCGAATTGCAGCCCCGCCACGACGGCAACGGNNGCCAAGGACGAAGCCGAAGGCGAAGCCATCCGGCAAGCGCTGGAGCAGACCAACTGGAACCGCAAACGGGCGGCCACCCTTCTGCAAATCAGCTACAAAGCTCTGCTTTACAAGATTCGGCAATATGGAATCGCCGAGGCCAAGAGCCACCACAAGCTTTCCGCCGGGGCCTAGACCGCGTTACGGTAAGACGGTTTCTAATTTCCAGTCTGCTTCCGCAAGTGCTGGAAACTTGCTAAGGCGTCACGGTCAACTGGAACGGCACGCTTTTGCTGAACGAGCCTGAGGTCACCGTAACCGTCAGAGGGTAGATGCCCGAGGGGGTTCCACTCACTGGCACCGGCGTCTTTTTGCTGCTGCAGGAGGGCTGGAGCAGCACCAGCGCGAAGAACACCGAGAGCATGAGCAGGCCCAGAAGGCGGCTCTTCTTGTTCCCGGCGCCGCGGCGCTTGCCACCCGCACCCAACCCCAACAACGCCATCCCTGGAACCATCAGCCAGAGGGCATAAAGCGAGCGGCGCCATCCCGCTGAACTGACCGTACTCACCGGTTGCGCGGTCGTGGTCAGATTCAGGACGCTCGAACCGCTGCTGCTGCCGTTCAACGTGACAGTGGTGTTGCTAAAGTTGCAAGCGGCCCCTGAGGGGAGAGCACTGCAACTGAACGAGACGTTGTCTGGAAAAGCCCCAGTAGGAAACACCAGCACGGTATATTGGGCGATCAGGCCTGCGGTCACAGTCTGAGCTGTGGGGGAGATGGACACGGAATAACCCGATGCTGTGAACGAAGCGGTAGCCACGTTGTTTGTGCTCGTATTGTTGTTGCCGGATACGGTGGCCGCGACCGAATACTGGCCGAAGCTGTTCGGCGTCACGGTGAAGACGACTGTCGATGTGGCGCCGGATTGCAGCGTTTGGATCTGGCAAACCTCTGAATTATTGGTGGGCGCACTGCAAGTGCCCGAACCCGCGGTTCCGCTGATGAACGTCGCTCCATTGGTAACCGTGCCGGTCACGGTGACATAGGTCGCCGGGTCGGGTCCCTCGTTAGCAACGGCAAAAGTTGTCGTGACCTGGTTGCCGGCACCCACCACTCCCGCGTTCGGGGACACAATCGGCGCCACGCAGGTGATGCACAAGTCCGACGCCGGGCCAAGTTTGACGACGAACGCGTTGCGCGCGGCGCCGGGCGTGAGCGTGCTCTGCAGGGGATTAAGGAGCGCCAAATTGGTGGAGGTAGTATCGCCGGCAAGATAGGTGTTCAGGTTTGGATCGACCGCAATGCTGGTGCCGCGGTCCACTCCATTGCCCCCGAAATAGGTTACGTAAGAGCCAACCCCGGCCTGCCCTAAAATCGTCGTCGTATCGATTTGGGCAAAGAAAGCGTTTTGCATGCCGTTCAGCGTGCTCTGGATTGGCTTGGGCGTGAACGGGAAGCTTGGCGGGTTGGCAGCCCCAGAATTGGTCGTCCCGGTAACGACTGCGTCACCGAGCGTGGTGTTCGACGCATCCAATACCGCGATGGCCAGCCCACTGTCGTTTCCTCCGCCGCCCAGGTAGGAAAAATAAGTGAGAGNNTCCCGGAGTATTCAGGCAAGTCTGGTAGGCTGCGGAACCGGTGGGAAGGACGAAATCTGTGGAATTCGTCGAGCCGGTGAGGTAAATATTTGCGGCGCCGGAATCAATCGCAATCGCAGTGCCCGTATCCGTACCGCTTCCCCCGAGGTAGGTCGAGAAAAGTAACTGGGCGCCACCGGTCTGAGCGGCGTTGGGATTCAACTTGGCCATGAAGGCATCGGTCGGATTCGGCGTAGTGACTGGAGCCGTACACGGGCTTGTAATGGGGAGTACGGTCGGCGGAGACGTATCCAAGCACGGCTGATACGCNNTCGACCGCGATGCCGCCGCCCACGGCAACTGCAGGGGCCGGCGTGCTTGTGCTCCCGCCGAAGTATGTCGAGTACGCGATGGCGCCAACGCTGGGGATGTTGGTATCCACTTTGGTGACGAAGAACTGGGGGCTCGCCTTCGGGGCGGCTTGATACGGTACGGGCGAGAGGGTTGCGGGAAAAGCGTCTGTCGAGCTCGGCGTGTCGTTGGAGGTCGTGGTACCGGTGATGAAGACATCCCCGCTGAGGTCTATCGTCATCCCGCTGGCCTGGTCGTTGCCGTTGCCGGAGAGATAGGAAGAATAAGTGGGGGGGGCGCCGCCCAGCGGGTTGAGCACGGTAACGAACACAGACGTGCAGGTTATCAAGGCGCACTGCGCGCCCTTCGGCTCAGGTCCAGTCTGGTAGGGAATGCCGAAAGTGGGGAAGTCCGGGGAACTGGTATTGCCTACGAGGTAGGCATCGCCGGCGCTATCCACGCTGATGCCAACGCTGGTATCGGATCCACTGCCGCCTATGAACGTTTCATATACCACCGAGGGCGGCTGCGAAGGATTGATCTCGGCGACGAAGATGTGGCTTGGGCCAGTCGAAGTAATCGCCAGCATCGACGGAATCGAGGTCTGGGTCGTGCCGGTATCGTCGCTAAACGAGGACTGCGGCGAAGTGGTCGTCCCGGCGATGTAGATGTTGCCGTTGCCGTTGACCGCGATCGAAGGTGAGGTTTCCGAACCGCTGCCGCCGAAGTAAGTGGAGAAATCGAGCACCGGGTCGATGATCAGCTCGCGGCTGCGGTCGTAAGGCCCGATTTCGAAAGCGACGCGGTTGGCGGCGCGCAGAACGAAGCGGCCTTCTACCGGCTCTTGCCGGTCTCCCGCGTGCTGGTAAATGTGAGGCGCGTGCAAGCGCAAGCCGCCTTCGTCTTTACCGGTGAGAATCAGGTCGCTGCCGCTCAGTTCCAGTTTGGCTGTGCCGTCAAACTGCAGTTCGGCTTGCGATGGATCGGCGCCGGGGGCGACCCGGAAGTCGTATTCCAGACGGCCCTGGTTTCCATAAAAGACCAGATCGATTCCGGGATAGACACTCGCGTAGTGAACTCCGGCAAACTGCGGAATGCCTGTATGCCATTGGTGCGGGTCGTTGCCGATAATGTAGTTGCTCTTGCCGGGCAATGGATCGGTTCCAGCGGTAGCCGCCGCAGGGTTTGCGCCAACCAGCTTCATGCGCACGAATGGTTCGCTGTGCGCCGACGCCGACGCCGACAACGACGAGTGCGTTGTCTGCACGGCGAGCACGGCTCCAGCCGGATCCAGGAACAGGCTGTATCCCGCGCCCCGCGCGAGGAATTTCACCCTGGGATCGGCTTGGCCCTGGTTGGCTTCGAAGATCAGCGGCAACTGCCCCAGAATGGCGCGCGGGTCCGGTTTCGAATGCAGCGGCTTCGAATGCAGCGGCTTCGAATGCAGTGAAGATCTGGAGGAGCTTGGCATCGGAGAGGCTGGAAGCTGAGCCGTGGCCTTCTGGGCGTAGCAGCGGGAACCCGATCCAAGCAGCACGGCACCCGCCAACAACAGCACAAACATCGCCCCAACGGCTCGCGGCCACCCCAGGCTTCTTGCCAAGCTTCCTCCCGACCAACGGCCATTGCCCATCACGCTTTTCCTCCGATTCACACCGGTTATTTGGAGAGAGTAGAAACGGCGCGCGAGTCAGTATTTACCCCGCGCCGGCGAAACCGCCCGCTGCTGATGTGTCACTAGGAACTGGCGGAAAACAATTAACTACTTAAACATCTGACGGATAGCCAAGTCAAGCGAGGCTCCGCAATCACGCGCGCTCCCGGATTTATCAGATGCGCCGGGAGACAGGGAAAGATGCCGGAGGGTGGCACGAAAGTGGCGTGAAACAAGTTGCAAACCCCACCTAAGTTTAGTTCCCAGACCATTTACTGAATCAGTTCCCGGAGTCTTTTTGCTCTTGCAAAGCGCTGGCAATTCGATACATTGGAAAGTAATCGGGCCCTGCTGTGGGGCGGCAAGATCCTGGTCTTCCCAGCCTGAAAGTTGATTCCGTACTGCCCTGGGTCAGTCTTCGGTGAGAAGAATGCTTTCAGAAAATACAGTCGGGACGCTCGCGCAGTCTCAGGAACGNNCAGAACGTGAGCGCCCGCGGAGTCTTCTTTTACCTCGACCGGCCGATCCCGGCGGGAACCCGCTGTGAAGTCACTCTCACCTTCCCGCCCCATATCACGCTGACCGATGCAGTCCGGGTACGCTTCACGGCACGCGTGATCCGCGTGGAATCTCCTCTGCCGTCTTTGCGCATCGGAACCGCCGCCATGATCGAGGAGTACGAATTTGTCCGCTCCAGCGGGAGCGCCGATTTCTTCGGCGCGCTGCAGTCCGAAGCGGAAAACTAAACGGCGACCTTCGGCCAAACTGCTCCGCCTTCCTACTTCCCGGCCCCGTCAAGATCCTTCATCCGCTGCCGCAGCCTGTTGTAGCGGCGCACCAGGCTGCCAATATAGAGAGCGTGGATCAACCAGGTGGCAATGTAGGCGGCATACAGGAATTTGATGGCACTTG
>PLKR01000529.1:0-3840 GCA_003140655.1 Acidobacteriaceae bacterium
CACGCTCAACGACTCGAACTCCGTGGCCAATCGGCAATCCCCCGGCCCTACCACCGAATAAACGGTCTACATTCCTTCGGACCCCTGCCTTCCCAAGATCTTTTCAATGCTTATTTATTTCCCCGATACAGCAGAAACTAAACATTCTTCCAAGTTTTCCACAGGCTTTTCCCGATTTTGAGTGACATGTGCCCTTCGCAACCTCAGATTGCCCCTCCTATAGTGAGTTCGAAGTCGGAAGGCGGATTGCCACGCAGACTCATTGCTCCCGTTTCAGGAACACCAAGGTATCGGATAGCCCATCGTGGGGTTTCTTCCGGGAATCGTCCCGCGCCACAGTAGCACTATGAATACCGCAACCCCATTCCCGTGGTCAGATTCCCCAGCGGGAGAGAACCCAGGCACAACTTTCCGTGCCGCCTTCGAACACGCTCCGATCGCCGTAGCCCTCTGCAACCCGCAGGGGTTGATTGTCGAGATGAACCCAGCCTTCGAGCGGACCCTGGACCGCGGCGTGGCCACGCGACGCAGGTTGCGGCTCTGCGATTTGGTTCGTCCGCAAGACCGAGACAAAACGGAGTCGCTGCTGCGCGACCTTCTCGATTCCCGGCGTGACAGCATCGGCATCGAAGCCCGAGGCGCGGGCCATGGGCAGACCAGCGCGAAGTGGACCGCCTGGCGCCAGCCCGGTTCCGCAGGAGAGCCCGATCACGCGTTGCTCATGGCGGAGCACACCAGCGGCACGGTTCCCGAGGAGGAAAGTCTGCTTCAAGCTCAGAGATGGGAGGCGGTTGGACGCCTGACTGGGGGGGTGGTCCATGACTTCAACAACCTTCTGACCGGCGTCATGCTGTACTGCGATCTGCTGCTCTCCAGTCTGGATGTGCGCGACCGCCGACGGCGTTACGCGGACGATATTCGCTCCGCTATCGTGCAAGCCACGGGTCTGGTGCGGCAGTTGCTCGTTTTTGCCCGGCCGCACGCCACGCCCGCCCGTCTCCTCTGCCTCAACGAAATCGCCGGGGCAATGCACGGTTTGCTGACTCGCCTGATTGGCGAAAACATCGCACTCGATCTGCATCTCGATCCCGAGTTGGGCGTGGTCAACCTTGACCAGGCGCAGGCCCAGCAGATCATACTTAACCTGGTCCTTAATGCGCGCGACGCTTTGCCCGCCGGCGGCCGGATTACCGTCGAGACCAGCAACTGCAGATTCCAACCCGTGGCAGGGACCGCGCCAAGCGACCCGCCTGCTTTTCCTTGTGTCCTGCTCGTGGTAGGCGATAACGGTCACGGCATGAACGCCGAAACCCGCCAACGCCTCTTCGAGCCATTCTTCACCACCAAGAACGCCGGCCAAGGCACCGGCTTGGGATTGACTACGGTCCGCAGCATCGTCACCACCAATCGCGGACTCATCCACTTCGAAAGCGAACCCGGCCGCGGCACTCGCGTGATGATCTTGCTCCCCCGAGCATCTCAGCCTGCCGATAGCGATCTTCTGGAGCCAGCCCGTCCAGATTCAGGGCCCCCATCACCAACCCCATCTCAGGAAGTCAAGAAGGAATCACTCTTATGACGTCAGCCGCCGTAACTCACTCGATCTCCACTCCTCAGATCATGGCCGCCAATTTTCTCAACCTCCTCATCGTCGACGACGAACGCTCCATCCGTGACGCTTGCCGCGAGGTCGCCCTATCGCTGGGCTTCATCGCCCATGTTGCCGATTCCGCCGAACATGCTTATCGCCTCCTGCAAACCCAGAGCATTGACGCCATTCTGCTCGATCTGCGCTTGCCCGGCGCGGGCGGCCTGGAGGCTCTCCGCCATATCAAGGCCCAGCGCCCCGAAGCTCTCGTGATCGTGGTGACGGGCTATGGCACGGTTCAGTCGGCTGTACAGGCCATGAAAAATGGCGCGTACGAATACGTAACCAAGCCTTTCAGCATCGACGAACTCAAGCTCTTGCTGCAGCGTGTCTCCAACCACCTCAAGCTGAAAAGCGAAAACCGCATGCTGCGCGAGAAGCTCAAGTCCAAGCAGGGCTACGGAGGCATCGTCGGCCGTGCCCCGGAGATGGAGAAGCTCTACCGCATCATTGCCAAAGCCGCCAACAGTTCCCACCCCGTGCTGATTCTCGGCGAGAGCGGCACCGGCAAAGAAATGGTGGCGCGCTCCATTCATTATTCCGGGCCTTTTCATGACAAGCCGTTCATCCCCGTCGACTGTGGCTCGCTGGTGCCCACGCTGATCGAAAGCGAGTTGTTCGGCTACGTCAAAGGCGCGTTCACAGGCGCCAATCAGGCCAAGGACGGCCTGCTGGCTATCGCCGAAGGTGGAACCGTTTTCCTCGACGAAGTCGGCGAGCTGCCCGTCGACCTCCAGGCCAAACTTTTGCGTACCATTCAGGAGAAGGAAATTCGCCCGGTCGGCAGCACCCGCCGCATTCCCATCAATGTCCGCATCCTCGCCGCCACCAACCGCATCCTGGAGCAGGCCGTGACCGAAGGCGCTTTCCGCCGNNGAGCGTCGCGAAGATATCCCTCTGCTTATCGCTCATTTCATGGAACGTTCCTCGCGCGCCTCGGCGCAGGAAAAGATCCTCACCGACGAGGCCATCAAGGTCATGTTGGCCTATGACTGGCCGGGCAATGTACGCGAATTAGAAAACTGCCTGGAGCGCACCTGCGCCTTTACCAGCGGGCCCTTGATCCACGTGCCTGACTTGCCTCCAGCCATTGCCGGCACGCAGATCACGGTGCCGTCCAATGGCAACGGACATGGCCAAGCCAAGATCGTTCCCATGGCGGAACTGGAACGGCAGACCATCCTCAACGCCATCGCGGAACTCAACGGCGACAAATTGCAGGCTGCGCGCCTGCTCGGCATCGGCAAGACAACTCTGTACCGCAAGCTGAAGGACTACGCAGCCCAGACCTAGACCGTTTGGATAGAGTGGATCAAACATCCTTTGTCATCCCGAGCGAAGCGAGGGACCTTGGTGTTCGCCTGCGGCGGCGACAGCGATGGTGCAGGCAAGAACCAAGGTCACTCGCTTCGCCCGGGACGACAGTTCGGTGTGCAAATATGAAATGTTCGATGCTGAAAATGTTCGGTTTTGAAATGAGTCCTACTCACGAACGTTCCGTAACGGGAACACCACATCGGCCACCGCTCTCTAAGCCTCGTCTTTTCAGCGTCGCCGTCGATGGTGCCTAGCGTGCAATGGAAAGAGCATGATTCTACTCATAACCCCTTCGGCCCGTGGCCAAGAGTGCGCTGCCACTCTTAAAGACGCGACCGGCGAAGAAACCCACTGGGCGGAAAATTTGCCGCAAGCCGTGGCTCGCCTGCGCGAGCACGCTTACTCTGCGGTTGTTCTCGATCAATTCCTTTTAGAGAACGAGCCCGCTGAAAGCGATCAGGTGCTTGAACATCTGGGCACAGCGTTTCCCGTCTACCTCAACTTCGCCGTCAGCGGCATGGAGCGCCTGCTGCGCGAGGTCCGGGCCGCGCTGCACCGCCGCAAGCGTGAGGAAACCCAGGCCCGCCGTTCGGTCGAGCAACAGATTCGCAGCGAAGTGTGCGAGTCGCTCACGGTCATGCTGCTCTCCTGCGAACTGGCCATGGCCGTGCCCGGGGTTCCTGCCCCCGCCACGGAAAAAATCCGCACCATCGACAATCTTGCCCGCGATATGCGGCTAAGGCTGAGCGCGAACTGATTTGCGGCTCTCGGAAGGTTTCCGCCCGCGAATGTAGGCCCCGCATCGAAATCACAACCCATCCCTGCGCAAGACTTTGCAGATACCCCATCCACCAAAAAAACCTTCGCCGCCTCAC
>PLKR01000529.1:3853-4154 GCA_003140655.1 Acidobacteriaceae bacterium
CTGGTCACGGGACTGGTCACGCGCGGCGTCCGGGTCACGCTGGTCACCTTCGGCGAGATTCCCTTGCCCGACCAGACCGCATGGATGGATCTTCTCCACGGCCTCGAGTATCGGCCCACCGCTTTCCGCCTGGAGTGGATGGACGACGCGCCAAACGACCTGCCCGAGTCCTCCGAGTACCTTGCCAACCTGGTGCGCGAAGTCAACCCTGACCTGGTTCACCTCCACCAGTTCTGCCACGGCAACCTCCCCATCGACGTACCGCGCGTGGTGATGGCCCATGGCGACCTCATCAGTTGGG
>PLKR01000529.1:4201-4424 GCA_003140655.1 Acidobacteriaceae bacterium
GGCCGCAACCCCATTTTTTTCAATCCCTACGTCAGCAAAGATGATTCCGTGCTCTCGGTCGGCCGCCTGCTCGACGCTGGCAAGCAGGTCTTCCTCCTCACGCAACACGTCCATCCGTTCTCAGTGTGCATTGTGGGCGCGGAGCAAACCGTTCCCCTGCCGCGCATACCCATCCGCGCCGATGTGAAAGTCTCGACCGACCAGAGTTGCGTCGCCATCCGCG
>PLKR01000626.1:0-1232 GCA_003140655.1 Acidobacteriaceae bacterium
ACGCCGGAAGATCCCAGGGCGACAACGTAGCCGAGATTCGCAAAAAGATAGATGGCGATCAGGGCCGAGGTACCGATCAAAAAAGCGAGAGGGAAAATGCGTTGAGGATTGACCGTTTCACCGGCGCTATATGTGACATATTGCCAGCCCTCGTATGCCCAGAGCACGCTGATCATGCCGCTGCCGAATCCGAACACGCTGGATGCCTGGTGTTCGGACGAATTCGCATCGCCGAGGACCGCGTGCTTTCCGTGCCAAAGCAGCACTGCTCCCATCAGCACGATGGCGATAACTTTGATTGCCGTTGTTACGTTGAGTAGGTCGGCGCTCTGGCGAGTACCCCGGATATTCACCGCAGTAATGACCAGAATCATCATGACCGCGACCAGCCTGGTATCTCCCGCCGAAAGTTGAATGAATACACCAAGATAGTTGCCAAAGGCCACCGCCAACGCGGCGATCGAGCCGGAGCTGACGACAAAGAATAACGTCCAGCCGAAAAGAAAAGCAGGGAAGCGACCAAAGCAATCGCGCAAATAGNNTCATGGCGCTCAGTTCCCCGTAGGTGAGCGCGCCGAGCAGCGAGAGAACGCCGCCGACCAGCCAAACGGTCAACGCGACCGGAACGGAATCGCCGACGGACCGCAGGACCGCGCCGGGAACAAGAAATATTCCGGAACCGATCACCGTGCCGATAATCATCAACACCAGATCCCACAGGCCAAAAATGCGGCGGAGTTGTTTCGGCGATTCAGATGCGGCGCTCACTGACAGAACCGCCTGCGAATCTCCCGAAATGACTGAGCTTCTTTCAGATGGTGTCACAGCGCTCCTTGCCTGTGGGCGGCGGCGCTGTGATAGAAGATAGTGAGGTTTTTCCGGATTTCATTTCGCTCGTACTCTCGACCGGCGCTCCCACGCCTCGGAGCTTGACGGAACAACGTCATCAGGGTCTCACAACATGAATCGTGCCCGGACGGACAAACGGCACCTTGGCGAAAGGAANNTAATTTCGATTCGATGAATTCCCGACTTCCTGCGACCGTGGTTCAATTGCTTTGCCGAGAATATCCATACCGTTCAATGAACATCGAGTGCCGAACGAGTTTGAATTCCGAGGCAAATGAGCGGCGCGTTCCTCCAGCGACTCGAAATATTCGATCGACGCGGTCGGCGAAGGCGTAGGCGGACACATCTCCCCCTGTGGTTCAGCGGACTTGGGTTCCGAGCCG
>PLKR01000626.1:1245-2898 GCA_003140655.1 Acidobacteriaceae bacterium
AGTGAGGGGGCCACTCGGCTAGCGCAAATTTGGCTCGCGAACGGGGTCTTGCTGTGACCGCTTGAACACATCCGCCCGGCCCTTGTCCGTCCTTCGATTCCTGTGTTTGGTGGTTAATTGTCCGCTCTAGGATCTAATCGTTCAGAAAGAAGTAACCAAGATGCTATCGAAGGCGAAATATACCTCTGAATGCTGATCGCACCCCGGAATAACGCCGTATAAATATTATTAAAGTCCCGGTCTTCAGCTCTGTGTTATCTACAGTCCGAATCTCCATGCACGGTCTTGGGATCAGGTGCACCGCGTCTGGCCCTTCTTGATTGATATCACAGAAAGTCGGGTGGTCGTGCCTGGTCGAGGAGGAAGCGATCGTGGAGCTCCGCGACCTTCAGATCGATCCCCGTGGTCATTCTTGAAACGGATGCGCTCCTTGTCGTTTATTTTGGCACGTGGCCCGATGGGCGAACCCGTTGGCCGAAGAAGTGCGAAGCATTCAGCCTGCTTGCCACCGCTCGACTCCTGGGCCGTGGCGCGGCTACGCTGAACCGATAGAGCCATCTTGTTCGTGCGCAAGTGCGAAGAGATCAAGTTGTTATCCAGTNNCCCTAAATCTCGAGAAGATTTATCGACCTTGGGCCGGTCGAGCAAGAGGATAAAATGGAGTTTGCGACTCGGACGATTCATGCAAAGCAGCCATCAGAGGCAGAAACCGGGGCCGTCGTGCCTCCGATCTTCCAGACCTCGACGTACCAGCAGGAAGCACCGGAGCAGAACAAGGGGTTCTCCTATTCCCGCACAAACAATCCCACGCGCCAGCGTTTGGAACAGGTCTTGGCGGAACTAGAAGGCGTGTCGCACGGAGCAGCATTCGCTTCGGGGATCGCGGCAGCCAACGCCATCCTACAGGCCTATCTGCGTCCTGGGGACGAGGTTCTTGCTTCGAAGGACGTCTATGGCGGGACCCACCGGCTGTTGAACCAAGTGTTCAATCGATGGGGCGTAACGATCCATCACCTCGATTTCTCAGACCTAAGCGCCTTCGAAGGAACGCTCAATCCCCGCACACGCGTGATCTGGATTGAGACGCCAAGCAATCCACGACTCCTTGTCTACGACATCGAAGCGATCTCTCAGCGTGCGCATAAGCAAAGTGCCCTCGTCGTCGTGGACAACACCATTGCGACGCCATACTTCCAGCAGCCGTTTTCATTCGGCGCCGATATCGTCCTTCATAGCGTCACGAA
The DNA here is from genome assembly GCA_003140655.1 of Acidobacteriaceae bacterium. Taxonomy (GTDB): domain Bacteria; phylum Acidobacteriota; class Terriglobia; order Terriglobales; family Acidobacteriaceae; genus Sulfotelmatobacter. Next base: position 2,490 of record PLKR01000626.1, read on the forward strand.
GTATCTAGCGGGCCATTCGGACGTCATCCAAGGCGCCGTGCTCGCACGGGACTCTGCTGTGTTGGAGCCCGTCAGGTTTCTGCAGTATTCCACTGGAGCGGTGCCAGGCCCGTTCGATTGCTGGTTGACACTGCGAGGAATTAGGACACTGGAACTGCGCATGCTCCGCCACGCCGAGAATGCGACGGCNNAGATGAGCGGATTCGGAGGCATCGTTTCGTTTGAACTCAACGGCACCATGGAGGAGGCAAAGCGGTACGTTTCCTCGCGGCGGTACTTCGCTTTGGGCGAAAGTCTCGGGGGTGTAGAGTCGCTGATCTGCCATCCGGCGACAATGATGTTCGGTTCGGTGCGCCAGGAGGCGCGTCAGGAACGAGGTGTATCGGATACACTGATTCGTCTATCACCT
>PLKR01000213.1 GCA_003140655.1 Acidobacteriaceae bacterium
CGAGCAGGCCGATGGCGAGCAGATTCAATCCGCCGAGCAGCAGGCCGAGAGCCAGCATCATCAGCGGGCCGTGCGAAGCCATTATCGGAACGTGGCGCAGGAACTTCTCCACTCCCAGCCAGGCTACGATGGCGCTGCCGCCGAACAGGCTAAGCAGGCCGAAGGTGCCGAAGAAGTGCAGCGGACGAGAAAGATAACGGAGCAGGAAGCGAATGGTGATGAGATCGAAAAAGACGCGGAAGGTGCGGGAAATGCCGTAGTGCGAAGCGCCGCGCTCGCGGTTTACGTTGCGGATGGGCACTTCGCAAATTGAAGCGCCGTACCACGACGCCAGCGCCGGGATAAAGCGGTGCAACTCGCCATAAAGCGGGACTTGCTCGAGGATCTCGCGGCGATACGCTTTGAAGGTCGTGCCGAAGTCGTGAATGTCGACGCCACTCAGCTTGGCCATCAGCCAATTCGCCATGCGGGAGGGAATGCGGCGCATCCAGAAGTTATCCACGCGAAGCTTGCGCCAGCCGCTGACGATGTCGTAACCGGCTGCAATCTTTTCCAGAAACAGCGGGATGTCGGCGGGATCGTGTTGCAGATCGCCATCCATGGCGATGATGTACTCTCCACGCGCATGGTCGAAACCGGCGGCCAGTCCCGCGGTTTGGCCGAAGTTGCGGCGCAGCTTGACCACCGTGACGCGGCTATCGACCGCGGCGATCTCGCGCAGCATGGCGAAGGTATGGTCGCTCGATCCGTCATCGACCAGCACAATTTCGAAGGTTCCGCCGGCGGCCTCCATCACCGCTTTCAGGCGGTCGTAGAGATCGGTGACGTTCTCCTGCTCGTTGTGCAGAGGGACGACGATGGAGTACTTGGGCACAGGCCTTTTATTATATCGCGTCAAGCATTCCCCAAACGCCGAATTCGCCCGCGGAGCGTAACCCGGGGGTAACGCCAGTGAGCAGTGGTCAGTGGCCAGTCACTGCTTGTGACGTAATGCTTTGCTGGCCACTGATCATTGACCACTGATCACTGACCACTGGCCACTGAGTTCAGCCTTGCTCTTTGAGCTTTAGACGGGACTTGTTCTCTTCCAGGAACTTCTTTATGTCATCTGCCGCTCCCAGCAGGCGGTTCCATTGCTCGTAATAGAGCGTGACGGGGAAACGGCCTAATCCGTAGACGCTGACGCCGCCTTTTTCGCCGACCTTGAAAATCAGGTCGCCGCTGCGCTTCTTGGTCTCGACTTCTTTCTCCAACTGGGATAAACGGGCCTTGAGTTCTTCGTAACTTGGTTCTGACATTTTTCCCTCGCTCGTAAAGTTTTGGGGACGCGTCTCGCCCTCGGCGGTGGCGCTACTTTAACACTCCCTCCCCATAGTAACTTGCCCGGCATTGCTTTGGCCCGGACAACCGTTATAAGCTAAACAGAATCTAGCCAATGCAGGAACGCATGCGGTTTACTTGTCGATGGTTGACGTGGCTCTGCCTGTCCCTGATGCTGTGGACGGCGGTGGTGGAGTCTACCCACAACCATCCCAACCAGACCGAATCCGCCTCCTGCTCCATTTGCGTGGTGGCCCATAGCACCACGCCCGCAGCCAGTTGCAATCACACCCGGCCGGTTTTTGAAGCGGTCGGACTGCTGCAAGAAGAAGAAGTTATCGCGAAGGCCCGGTTCAGCGTTTGTGACTTGGGCATTCGTGGTCCTCCTGCTGTCTAGGGATCCCGAATATTGAAGCTCCGGCGTGTGTGCCGGTCGAATCCCTATTTCTTGATTTCGTCCAGGAGGACTCATGCTTCTTTCATACAAGCAGTTGCTCGTCGCCATTGTTGCCGTCTCGTTCTGTCTGGCTGGCGGTCTTGTCAACGCACAGTCGGGCGGGAGTTCGGGGTCCGTTAATGGCACCGTGCTAGACCCTGACGGCGCTGTCGTGCCCAATGCGACCGTTGAAATTCAAGACCCGGTCAGCCACTTTGACCGATCAACCATTACGGATAAATCCGGGAACTTCAGTATCCCGAACGTCCCCTTCAATCCGTATCACATGACGGTGAAAGCGGAGGGGTTCGCCCCGACCGCGAGAGACGTGGAAGTCCGGTCCGTCGTGCCGGTAAGCGCTAACGTTAGTCTGCAAGTATCGGGCTCGACCACCTCAGTGACGGTCACGGATGCGGGAGATCTGGTGGAGAACGATTCGACCTTCCATTCGGATATCGACCGGAACTCGTTCGAAAAGATTCCTCTGGAAGGTTCATCTCAGGTGAGTGCGTTGGTTACTCAATCAACGCCGGGAATTGCCGCCGATTCCAATGGCCTCTTCCACGGCCTGGGAGACCACGCGGAAAACCAGTTCGTTGTCGATGGCCAGGCCATCACCGACCAGCAAAGCAAGGTGTTCTCGAACCAGATTCCGCTCGATTCCGTGCAATCGTTGGAAGTCATATCCGGCGCGCCGCCTGCGGAATACGGAGGCAAGACCAGCGTTGTGATTGTGGCGACCACGCGCTCGGGCCAGGGCGTGACCCCGCCTCACGGCAGTTTGACGACTTCCTACGGGTCGTTTGGGGCATCAACCGTGGCAGCCGAACTGGCTTATGGAGGTAAGAACTGGGGAAACTTCATCTCCGCGGGCGGTTTGAACAGCGGCCGGTTCCTGGATCCCCCGGAGTTTACCGTGCTGCACGACAAAGGCAACGAAGAGAACTTGTTCGACCGAATTGACTATCAAATCACCACCGGCGACTCGATTCACCTGAACTTCGGCTACAGCCGGAGCTGGTTTCAGACCCCGAACTCCTTCGATGCTCAGAACGCGACGGCATGGAGTGGATTGAACGGGGTCGACGCACAGGATGTCAATAACTACGGGGGCGTGGCTCCTAATGGTGAGGTCGTCGGAGCGACGGACCAACGCTCCAAGATTGGGACGTTCAACATTGCTCCTTCGTGGACGCGCCTGGTGAGTTCAACCTCCGTATTCACTTTGGGCGCTTTCGTCCGCCGCGACGATTACAACTACTACCCAAGCAGTGATCCTTTTGCAGACCTGGGGCCCCCCAGCCTCCAGAGGCAGTCTGTGGGCCAGAACCGGACGCTCACCAACGCGGGTCTTCGCTCCGATATTTCCTATGTCAAAGGCATAAACAACGTCAAGGCTGGAGTCGCCTATGAGCAGACATTCCTGAATGAAGACGACGCTCTCGACATTGTTGATCCAACCTACAACGCACCCTGCGTAACTTTTTCCAACGACCTGCAGCAGTGGGTCGCGGCGCCCGCGGCGGGGATTACCAATCCATCGCAATGCACAGGCGTTTACCAGCCAAACACTGCCCTCAACCCTAACGCGCCCAACTCCGCTCTCTACCCCAATTTCAATTCGACCCTGCTTCCTTACGACTTGACCCGTGGAGGAAACCTGTTCACCTTCAATGGCCACACCGACGTGAAGGAGCTTGCGCTCTACGTTCGGGACGTGATCACAAAAGGAAAGTGGTCTTTGAATCTCGGTTTGCGCGGGGATTTGTACAACGGTCTCTCCACCGCGCGGCAGGCCGAGCCCCGCGTTGGAGCCGCTTACAACGTCAAGAAGACCAACACAATTCTTCGCGCTTCTTACGCGCGGACCCTGGAGTCCCCATTCAATGAAAATCTAATACTTTCCAGCATCGGATGCGAAAATGCAGTCTTGAACCCGCTTCTGCTTTGTTCGCCGGGAGCGAGCGGGGCGTTGAGTCCCGGCTTTCGCAATGAATTCCACGCCGGCCTCGAGCAGGCTTTCGGGAAGTATCTGGTATTTTCCGGCGAGTGGATCACCAAGTACACCCACAATGGCTACGACTTCAGCGTGCTCGGCAACACCCCGATCACTTTCCCCATTGAATGGCACAACTCCAAGATTCCTGGATATGCTGGCCGGGTAAGCGTGCCCGAAATCCATGGCTTCTCGGCGCTGATGGTCTTCTCGAGCGTGGCGGCGCGCTTCTTCCAGCCTCAGATCGGCGGAGCCGGGGCGACGGTGTCGACAGCTGCGGGACTTCCCTTCCGCATTGACCACGACGAAAAGTTCAACCAAACCACCCACTTGCAATACCAACCCTGGAAACGCGGCCCATGGCTGGGTTTCAACTGGCGGTATGACAGCGGACTCGTGGCCGGCGCAACACCCTGCTTCGGGCTGAACGTCCCGCTCAACGATTGCCCCGGATCTGTCGTCATCGACGGCGTTCCGAATGTGAGCATGATCGCTGCCAACGTGGGCGGCGTGCCGCTTTCTGCCGATCAGGAGTTCGAGGCCGGGTTCACGTGTAATGGCGTGCGGGCAACACCCACAGCGCCTCTGCCTTACAATTGCCCGGCAACGGCGTTCAGCTCCACGCTCATAAAGGTACCTGCGCCCAACGCCGAAAACGACGATCACCATCCNNTCGGCCACGACAACTTGTTCCATGGCGACAAATACAAAGTGAGCGCACAATTGACTGCCATCAACCTGGCAAACAATTACGCGCTCTACAACTTCCTTTCGACCTTCAGCGGGACACACTATGTGACGCCGCGTACGCTCACGGCGGAGATCGGTTTCCACTTTTAGCGGGATGAGCACACAGCATCGTCGGTAGAGACGTTGCTTGCAACGTCTTCTCGCCGCCGGCAAGACGCCGCGAGCTAAGTCTCTACGAATGATCGGGGAACGTTAGGAGGACCGAAGCGGTTTGTAAATCAGTGTAAAGGCGCGGCAATCTTCGGGGCGAGGGGGACTCTGGCTGCTAGAATAAGGCGATAAACCTTTCCGTTGCCGTCAGATTGTTTTTTGGGGAGAAATGCTTGTCGATAAAGTTCGCCGCCCGGCCGATTGTTGCCTTTGTATTTGCAAGCTTTCTTTCTTTTCTATGCGCGGCGCAGCAAACTCCGCCGGCAAACCCTGCGCCTTCAACTCCGCAGACTGAACCTTCGGCCAAGCCCGCCGCATCGGGGCAGGACGCGCAGTCTCCGGCTTCAAAGCAAACTCCATCGGATAACGACAAGGACGGCCAGAGTACCAGCGGCCAGGGAAAAAATGCGGGAACGTCGAATGACCGGCTTTTCCTGGCGCTGCCTAATTTCCTGACCCTGGAGAATGCCGGCAAAGTGCCGCCGCTCACCACCGCCCAGAAATTCAAAGTCGTGGCCCGGGGTTCATTCGATAAGATCGAATTTCCGTGGTACGGANNATGGTGGGTGCGGTCATGCCGTCAATTCTGCATCAGGATCCCCGATTTTTCCAGACCAGCGAAGGCGGGTTCGCGCACCGGGCTGGCTACGCGGTCAGCCGGATCTTTGTCACCCGGACCGATTCCGGCCATTCACAATTCAACTATTCTGAAATTATCGGTAGCGCCCTGTCGGCCGCCATCTCCACTAACACCTACCATCCCCGATCCTTCATTACGACTCGTTACGACCCGACCACGAACGGTTTGACCTATGTATACAATGCATCCTCTCGTACGCTTCCGAATACTCTCAGCGTATGGGGAACGCAGCTCGCATACGACACCATCACGATTGTCATAAAAGAATTTTGGCCAGATGTCCACCGCAAGATGAACCACAAGCACAGCGCCGACTCGAACCAAGCCGGAAATTCCAACCCGTAAGCTGATTTTGCAGCGTCGGCAGGCTCTGAAGCATGTCAGACACGAATCTCGGGCTATAAAGCCGTCGCCGCTTCCGGCTTGAAGATAATGCCCTGACTGATTCTGCTGTTCATGACCACTCGCATCGGCGCGTCGAAGCGCAAGTGGCGGACGCATCCATCTTCGTCCACGGAAGGCTGCTCGCTCAGCCACTCCCAATCCACCGAGCCTTCGCCGGCATCGGGATTCACGGTGAAGTAGCCGATCTGGAACGCAGTGAGATTCTGGAAGAAATGACTGCCCTGCGAGGGCATGACCCGAAAGTCGCGGAAACCGGCCTCAACAATGACGCGCGCGCCAGAGATTTCGTCCCACTCCACCGGAATGCCGAGCCACGGATCGTTCGATCCCCAGCGCCCAACTCCAATCAGCAGATACGGGCGGTTCTCCGCGCCGAGCAAGCCATTGAAATGGGCCACCGCCTTCGCGACTTCCTGACTGCGGCTGCGCTCGAAGCGCTGTGAATCGACGACNNACTTGCAGGAAGCCAAACTCTGCCGCTTCGCCAGCCCGCCGGGGCAGGCGAACCGCAAATTCGATTTCCACGGGAATACCCAAAGCATCTTCTCCTGCTTTCACCAGCGTCTCAAGGATGGTTGCCAGCGGAAACAATCCATGTTTGAGCATCGGCGCGAAGCTGATGATGCGTACTCCGGGCCGGCTCACACCGTCGTACACTGCCTGGTTGTCGACCGAATAGGTGGAACCGACCGCAGGTAGCGTGCCATCGGCCTCGGCCACATCCAGGCCGAAGCGCATTTCGTGCAGATGCCCCGGCCGACCTTGCGGAACACCATTTAATGCGAGCGCCCAGAACTCGGTTTGTGAGTTCGCCAGAATGTCATCCACCGAAGAGAATTGGACCAGACTTTGCGGATAGCGCGGGCAGAACGTCAGGCACTTTCCGCCATCGACCACAGCTCGGCCAAGTCCCAAAGCCACCGCGGCGATTCCATCGGCGAACGCCATTGGCGGCACGGGATAGAAATTGTGTGAGCGCACTACGCCCGAGAAATCAGGATAGAAGCGTTGCCCATGCACGGCGCCCACGAGTTGTTGAACGATCACCGCCATCTTTTCTTCTTCCAGGCGGTACGGNNATGGCGTCGATTAGCTCCGCGAGGCGCTCCGCTGGGTTGGCCTGCTGATTGCCCAGCATGAAGGTTTCATACACTCCGGTAAAAGGCTGGTATTGCGAGTCTTCGAGCAGACTGGAAGAGCGCACGGCGAGCGGATACGTGACCTCCGCCAAAAACACCTTCAGGTTTTCCTGCAACTCCGCGGAGAGGGGAGCGGCCAGGAACTTCTGCAGGATCTCGGCATCGTCCTCGCATTGCAAAGCGAAATCGAGCAGGTTGTTCTCCGTCATGAATTGATCGAATGCATCCGTGGCCAGGACCAAAGCGGGCGG
>PLKR01000148.1 GCA_003140655.1 Acidobacteriaceae bacterium
GATGCCCATGGTTCCGAGCGGCTCGTTCATGGCGATCGCGACGTTGCGAAACGGAGGATTGTGTACGGCGCCATCGAACTTGTCGGCCCACGCCGCGTAGGAAAAAATGCGCTCGATGCCGAGATCTAGTTCGGCTGCAGCTTGCTTCGCACCGACGACCGGGGTGAGCCCACGGATAATTTCGTCGCGGCGTTGGGAGAGGTTCTCGGCGCAGTAGTAAAGAACCTGTGCGCGATTGTGTGCGGTAGCTTTTGCCCACGCCTCCGCTTTGCGGGCGGCCTCGACGGCGTTGCGAATGTCCTTGCGATTCCCCAGAGAAGCTTCGCCCAACAGACGCCCATCGACTGAACGCACCTCCATGCTGTAGCCGGAGTCCGGCCGCACCTGCTTGCCACCAATGTAGAGCTTCACGGTGCGATCGATGGCCGGAGTGCCGGTCTCCTGCTCTTTTTCTGAACGCGGAGCCGCAGGCATGTGAGGGGCGGACAATTTGGGAGCGTTCTTGAACCACGACGGTTGCACGTATTCCAGCAAGCCTTCCCTACCGCCCTCGCGCCCGTATCCGCTCTCACGGTAGCCACCGAAGCCGCAGGAAGCGTCGAACAGGTTCGTGCAGTTCACCCACACGACGCCAGCTTTCAGTTGCGCCGCAACGTGCAATGCCACGTTGATGTTCTCGCTCCAAACGCACGCCGCCAGGCCATAGACGGTATTGTTGGCCAATTCAACCGCTTCTCTTGGAGTACGAAACGTCATCGCAGCGAGCACGGGACCGAAGATCTCCTGCTGCGCGACGATAGACGTTGGGTGCACGTTGCTCAGCAGCGTGGGCGGATAGTAAAAGCCGCGCGCAGGCAACGCGACCTGCGGTTGCCAGCAGGTTGCGCCCTCCGCGATTCCTTGAGCAACCATGCGCTGGATACGATCGAGTTGCACGCGCGCAACAATGGCACCGATATCAATTGCCTTATCCAAAGGAAGACCAACGCGCAGGCTGCTCATGCGCTCCCTGATCTTGCCGATCAAAGTCTCTGCGACACTTTCCTGCATCAACAAGCGTGAGCCCGCGCAGCAGACCTGCCCCTGGTTGAACCAGATTCCATCCACCAGCCCCTCGACTGCGCTGTCCAGGTCAGCATCATCGAAGATGATGAACGGAGACTTCCCTCCCAACTCAAGCGATAGACGTCTTGAAGTTGCCGCCGTGGCGCCGCGGATCGCGCGTCCGACTTCGGTGGAACCAGTGAACGCGATTTTGTCCACGTCGGGATGTTTCACCAACGCTTCGCCAGTCGACCCGTCTCCGGTCACGATGTTGACGACTCCGGCGGGCAATGCGGCTTCCTCACAAAGCTGAGCGAAAGCGAGCGCCGTCAGGGGAGTGAATTCCGCGGGCTTCAAGACCACGGTGTTTCCGGTAGCCAGAGCCGGAGCAATCTTCCATGCCGCCATAAGCAACGGAAAATTCCACGGGATAATCTGTCCCACGACGCCACAAGGCTCATACTCGGGAAACTCCTGCTCGAGAAGTTGCGCCCAGCCCGCATGGTAGTAGAAGTGTCGCGCCACGAGCGGAATGTCGATGTCACGGCTCTCGCGGATTGGCTTGCCGTTGTCCATCGTCTCCAGGACAGCGAGAAGACGGGAATGTTTCTGCACCAACCGCGCGAGCGCATACAGGTAACGGGCTCGGACATGTGGAGTAAGCGCGCGCCACTTAGGAAACGCTGCTCGCGCAGCTCGCACAGCGGCGTCGATGTCCGCGGATGAACCTTGGGCAATGGAAGCCAGCTTCTCTCCATTGGAAGGATCCATCGTGTCGAAGTATTCGCCGGTGGCCGGTACTTGCCATGCACCATGAATGAAGTGTCCGAAGCGGCGGCTGTGGCGCTCAAGCCAGGTTTGCGCTTCTTTCGGATCCTCCGGAGCGGGACCGTACTCCATGGTCACAAATTTTTCGCCAATACTCATGTAAGTTCGCTCGATTCTTTCGTTTTCTGGCAACTACGTCTGGCAACTACGCTATGGGGTGGCGATACTCCGCCGAATAACGCCCCGTCGCGTGGTGCTCTAGTTGCCGTTCGATATCGCCCAAGAGCCCACTCACACCGAAGCGAAACAAATCCGCGTGCATCCACGACTGCCCCAGCTCTTCTTTCATCATAGCCAGCCAGTCGGTGGACTGCTTGGCAGTGCGAATCCCACCGGCCGCCTTGAAACCCACAGCCATTCCGGTTTGCTCGGCATACTCGCGGATGGCGCGAGTCATCACTAAACCAACTGGCAGCGTGGCGTTCGTGGGCTCTTTGCCGGTTGAGGTCTTGATGAAGTCGGCTCCTGCCATCATGGCTACGACGCTGGCGCGCGCCACGTTGCGCAAGGTTAGCAAATCGCCGGTTGCTAGTATGACCTTCATGTGAGCAGCGCCGCAGGCTTGTTTGAAGACTGCAACTTCGTCATATAGAGCCTGCCAGCGCCCGCCAAACACATGGGCTCGCGTGATCACAACGTCAATCTCGTGGGCGCCCGCCTCCACGGAGCGGCGAATCTCCGCGACCCGCTCGGCCAGCGGCGATAGACCTGCCGGGAATCCGGTGGACACCGCTGCGACGTGGATGCCGCTACCTTCCAAAGCGTNNCACAGACGGCGCACACGCTCTTCCGTGTCATCGCCGGAAAGCGTGGTCAAGTCCATGCAGGAGATCGCCCGCAAAAGCCATGCCGCCTGCCATTCCTTCTTCACGGTTCTCCGCGCCACCTGCGTCTGGGCACGGCGCTCCACTGCGCTTGTGTTCACCCGAACTTCCTGTACCCAATTCAGATCGAGAGGAATTCCGGAGTTTTGCTGGAGCGGGCGCCCACCAAGAATCGCGATAGAACCTCCGGGATGAGACTGGAGGCCGTCAGCCTTACGGGTCATTTCGTGAGTTGCCCCGGGATGGTTATGATCTATTGGCACCGGATTTCGCCACACCGGCGGCACGGGATCAAACTGCGAGCCGCTTCCTGCGCTGTAATTGTACGGCAGGAAACCTTACAACGCGAGGTCGCGGTTTAACGCTATTCCTCGCTTCATTCAACCGCGCCTCAAGAAAAACCGATGAATCGTACAGCCAGGGTTTACAATGGCCCTCGATTTTACCGGTCTGTCGCGAAACCGTTTCCTTATTATGCGCAAGAAAGCGCTGCCTGCTGACGTATCGGCACGATTGCTGCGGTCTGCGAAGAAGGTCATGAAGAACGCCCACGCACCTTACTCGAAGTTCAGGGTCGGGGCCGCCATCCTCCTCTCGAACGGCAAAATCTTCTCGGGTTGCAACGTGGAGAACGCGTCCTATGGAATGACCAACTGCGCCGAGCGCACGGCGATTTTCTCGGCCGTGGCGCAAGCTGGTCCAAGGATTGAAATCCGCGCGGTCTCCGTGGTCAACGACCAGGGAGTGCCTTGCTCGCCTTGCGGCGCATGCCGTCAGGTCATTTACGAATTTGGCCCCGACGCAACGATCTTCTTTCAAGGTGCTGAGGGGCCGAAACAGGCTCACATTACCGCACTCCTTCCCGAAGGATTCCGTCTCCAGTGAATCCGACGCCGGCTCCGACGCTAGCCTTCCGCGCCATCGATGTGATTCGCAAGAAACGCGATGATGGCGAGTTGTCGCGAGACGAAATCGAGTCTCTGGTGAACGCATACACCAGGGGTGATATTCCCGACTATCAGGTCTCAGCCTGGCTGATGGCGGTGGTGTTGCGCGGCATGACGCGTGCCGAGACCGCCGCGCTGACAGACGCGATGTTGCGGTCGGGCGAAGTGCTCGATCTCTCCTCAATTCGGGCGAGGAAGGTCGACAAGCATTCGACGGGCGGCGTGGGCGACAAGACTTCGCTTGTACTGGCGCCGCTTGCAGCCGCAGCGGGCGTAGTCGTACCCATGATCAGCGGCCGTGGTTTGGGACATACCGGAGGCACTTTGGACAAGCTTGAGTCCATCCCCGGTTTCAATGTCAATCTCCCGGCCGCTCAATTTCGCCGCGTGCTGGAGACCTGTGGTTGCGCCATGATTGGTCAGACTGCGGAAATCGCTCCTGCCGATCGCAAGCTCTATGCGCTGCGCGATGTGACCGGAACCGTGGAAAGCCCGTACCTGATCTGCGCGTCCATCATGAGCAAGAAACTTGCGGAAGGGATCGATGCGCTCGTCCTCGACGTAAAGACTGGCTCCGGGGCATTCATGAAGAGTGAAAAGGACGCTGCTTTTCTTGCCGAACTCATGGTTGAAACCGGGGAACGGATGGGCAAGCAGGTAGTGGCGCTCATCACCGACATGGATCAGCCGCTGGGATGCATGATCGGTAATGCGCTTGAGGTTGTCGAAGTAGTGGAGGTTCTGCGCGGGGGCGGACCAGAAGACTTACGCCAACTTTGCAATGAACTTGCGGGTTGGATGCTGCACCTGGGCGGAGTCTCTGATACGGTCGCGGAAGGGAAAGAGCAGAGCGAGAAGCTGATCGATTCCGGTAAAGCGCTCGACAAGTTTCGCCAGATGGTGGAACTGCAGGGTGGGGAGCCGCGAGCGATCGACGATCCGAAGAAACTGCCTCAGGCTCAGCATTCGATGATACTTTCCAGCCCGAAGAACGGATATCTCGCATCTCTGCAGTGCGAACAGGTTGGGACCGCGTGTGTCATTCTCGGCGGCGGCCGGGAACGGAAAGAAGATTCGGTTGACCCCGCGGTGGGGATCGTACTTCACAAGAAAGTCGGGGATGCCGTTTCCGCGGGCGAGCCGCTTGCGACGATTTACTACAATACAGAAACCCGCGCGGCTCGTGCGAGGCAACTGCTCGAAGAGAGCTATGAGATTGCCGATACGCTGGCGCGCGGAAAACGGCCATTGATCCATCGCGTCATCGGAAAACCCGGAGAGAGAAACTGAATGGGGCGCTTTACTGGAATCCTCGGCCTCTTGACCATGCTGGGATTGGCTTATGCGTTTTCGACCAATCGCCGTGCAATTCGCCCGAAGACCGTGGCGTGGGGTTTAGGTTTGCAGCTCGCCTTCGCTGTTCTTGTGTTGAGGGTCGACATTGGGCGGCGGGTTTTTCAGAAAGCCGGCGACGCCGTCAGCCGTTTGCTTAGCTACTCTTACGTCGGATCGCAGTTTGTTTTCGGCGACTTGGGGAAGCAAGGCTCCCATCTTGGCTTCTACTTCGCCTTCCAGGTATTGCCGACGATCATTTTCATCTGCGCGTTTTTCGCCGTGCTCTATCACTTCGGCGTTATGCAGTTCGTCATTAAGGTTGCCGCCTGGGTCATGACTCGCGTGATGGGCGCCAGCGGCGCGGAATCGCTCAACATCGCGGCCAGCATTTTCATGGGCCAAACGGAAGCGCCAGTGACCATCCGGCCGTTTCTGCCGGATCTGACGCGCTCGGAACTCATGACTGTGATGACGAGCGGCATGGCGCACGTCTCTGGCGGGATCATGGCAGCTTACATTGCATTCGGCATAGAACCCAAACACCTGTTGAGCGCCGTCATTATGACCGCGCCCGGAACGCTTTTAATGGCGAAGATGCTCGTGCCCGAAACTGAGCAGCCGAGAACCGCCGGACGAGTTGTCATGCCCGAAAGCGAAGAGGAAGCCGAGAAAGAAGAGAATCTGCTGGGCGCGGTTGCTCGGGGGACGACCGACGGCTTGCATATGGCTTTGAACATCGCTGCCATGCTGATTGCCTTCCTGGCCCTGATTGCGCTCGCGGACGGCATTCTTGGCGGAATTCACCATTGGGTGACCTGGGTTCCAGAAAGCCTGGAAAAGATTTTTGGTGCTGTCTTCGCTCCGGTGGCGTGGGTGATCGGCGTTCCCTGGCACGACTGCGGGGTGATTGGAACTCTGCTCGGCACGCGCATGGTACTGAACGAGCTGGTTGCATTCTCCATGCTCGGGCCGATGAAAGCCGCGCTCGATCCTCGCTCCTTCACGATTGCCACCTTTGCACTATGTGGCTTCGCAAATCTCAGCTCCATCGGGATCCAGATTGGCGGCATTGGGGCGCTCGCGCCGACCAAGAAGGGCGAGCTGGCGCGCCTCGGCATTCGCGCCATGCTGGCCGGAACGATGGCAAATCTGATGTCGGCATCGATCGCAGGCATGCTGCTATAGACCACACTATCGTTCAAGAAAGGACCTCTGTGAAGCAATTCCACGCTACGTGTGTCCTGATTTCGTTCTTCATTCTTACTCTATTCACGAATGCATTTTCCCAATCTGCACCGAGGCGCGTGATTATTGATACTGATCCAGGCACGGATGATGCCATGGCCATAATCCTCGCCTTGAATTCTCCGGAGTTCAAAGTCGAAGCGCTGACAGTAGTGCCCGGCAACGTGGATTCGCAGCAAGGATTAGAGAATGCACTGAAGATCGTTTCGCTGGCGGGACGCTGCGATGTTACGGTCGCAAGGGGAGCGCAACATCCGCTGAACCAGAAATTGATTACTGCGCAGTTCTGGCATGGAAAAAATGGGCTAGCCAACGTTGAGCTGCCGCCTTCGAAATGCAAGGCCGATCCACGGTTTGGTCCGGATCTCATCATTGAGACCATCCACAAATACCCGCATGAGATCACGCTGATTCCAGTGGGGCCGCTCACCAATATAGCGCTTGCAGTTTCGAAAGATCCCTCGATTGTGGCGTTGGTCAAGGATATCGTCATCATGGGTGGCTCGATCACCGGCGGAAACGTCAACGGAGCCGCCGAAGCGAACATCTATAACGATCCGGAAGCGGCCCAGATTGTGTTCAACGCCGGATGGATGGTGACGATGGTCGGCTCCGACGTGGGTGAGCGCACGCTGATCACGCGAAAATGTCTCGCGGAGCTTCAAGCGTCCCACGGGCCACAAAGCGACTTTATCGCCAAGATCGCTGAATTCTATTTGAACCGCAGCGAGAAGAGCGGATACAGCGGGGCCGCGATGTATGACCCGCTGGCCGTGGGCATTGCTCTGGATTCGACTCTGGGCACGCTCAAAGAAATGCACGTCGACGTGGAGACCAAAGGTGAGTTCACCCGCGGAGAAACCGTTGCGAACCGTATGGGCTCGAACGAAAAGAACGTATTGCACGGAGATCACTACGAGATCGAGGGAGTCACTTATCTGAAGCCGAATGCGCGAGTTTGCCTTGCTTCCGATGCCGATCGTTTCTTGCATCTGTTTGTCAGTCGAGTCAGCGGGAAATAAGCGGCTTAGCCATTTGCCCGCGCGACCAGGAAAATTGCCAGCCCATAGAAGACAAACATCAGACCAAGGTACGCTTTAGCGCGAAGCCCCGAGTTCTCAAACTCTTTCCACACGAGAATTCCCCAGAGCGCCGCAACCATCGGGGCGGATTGACCGATGGCGTAGGAAATGGCGACGCCGGTAAAGCTCGCCGCGACCAGATTGAACACGGTGCCAATGCCCCATATGCATCCACCGAAAAGGCCCAGCAGATGCCCCGAGGTCGGCCCTCTGAAAAAACCACTAAAGCCTATAGGCTCTCCGACCAGCGGGTGTTTCATGAAATAAATATTCCAGATGAAACAGGAGAGCAACGCTCCCAGCGTCAGGAATACGGCAGCGCCATATGGTCCTAGCGCATTGCCGCGAGTCATCGCGTGCGTCATGAATGGAGCCCACAATCCCATCAGGATCCCGGAAACCACGCACGTGATCAGGCTCTTTTTCGAAACGGCGCGCCCTGCCGCCGCGAGACTGCCATAAGCCTTGCCATCCAAAACCACCGCAATAAAAGCGCACGCGACGCCAAGGGCAAGGAAAGCAGCATTTCCTCTCGGTTGAAGCACGTAACTCAACACTGTTCCCACCACCAGCGCGATTCCTATGGAAACCGGAAACGCGACGGCGAGTCCAGCCATGTCAATCGCAGCCACAAGCAAAAGATTGGCAAGATTGAACAGCGCCCCTCCGATCATCGCATTGACAATGTTTGAAGTGTCCGCCGCATGGACGTTGTTCAGAAAACTGGATGAATCGTTCCCCGTGCTGCCCATCGTGAATGCAAGGACCAGTGAAACCAGGAAAATGCCAACGGCATAGTCCCAGTAGAAGAGCTCAAACCTGTATCCCTTAACGCCCTTGTAAGTGTTTGCCCACGAACCCCAGCAAACAGCGCTAGTGATCATCATCAACAGTGCAATGTTCAGACTCGATGGCGTGAACATCAGTTCTCCTTAAAATGCATTATGAGGGCGGAAGGGCGACTGTACTCTTAAATTTACGGCAAAGACTCGAAGCAAACAGCCCAATATTCCACGTACTATCCGTTCACCTGAGAGTAGGTGGACCGCCTAAGGAACTCTCCCTGCCCGGCACGGCCAAGAAATTTGTCGCCTTCCACGACGATGCGGCCTCGGGAGAGAACCAGATCGGGCATGCCCGTCACCTGAATTCCTTCGAACATCGAATAATCTACTCGCATGTGATGAGTTTTCGCGCTGATCGTATGTTTGCGGTTCGGATCGAAAATGACGAGATCGGCATCGCTGCCGACTGCGATCGTTCCCTTACGCGGATATAAGCCAAAGAGCTTTGCGGGAGTGGTAGAAACGAGTTCGACGAATCGATTCACGCTAAAACGTCCCTGAGCGACACCGCCTGAGTAAATCAGGCTCATGCGGTGCTCAATACCCGGGCCGCCGTTGGGAATCTTCGTGAAGTCGTCGCGTCCGAGTTCTTTCTGCTCCTTGAAACAGAATGGGCAGTGATCCGTGGAGACGATCTGCAGATGATCGCGCTTGAGGGCCGTCCAGAGCTTTTCCTGATGCCACTTTTCGCGAAGCGGCGGGGTGAAGACATATTTCGCGCCCTCAAAACCGGGAACATCAAAGTTTTCGATCGAGAGATACAAATACTGCGGGCACGTTTCGGCATAGACGGGAAGGCCGCGATCGCGCGCCTCCCGAACTTTTTCGAGAGCCTCATTGCAGCTCAAATGAACGATGTAGATCGGAGCTCCCGCCATCTCTGCCAGGGCGATCGCACGAGACACGGCCTCAGCCTCGGCCGTTGTCGGCCGGGTGAGCGCGTGATACTTTGGCGCTTTCTTCCCTTCGGCCAGCGCCTGCTGAACGATCACGTCGATCGCACTGCCGTTTTCGGCGTGCATGCAGATGAGCCCGCCATTTTTCGCAGTCGTTTGCAGCGCACGGAAGATGCTGGCGTCATCGAGCATGAACACACCGGGATAGGCCATGAAAAGCTTGAAGCTGGTCACGCCTTCATCCACCAGGGCATTCATCTCCTGCAGTTGACCGTTGCCGATGTCTGTAACGATGCAGTGAAAGGCATAGTCGCAGACGGCTTTCTTCGAAGCTTTGTCCATCCACGTTTCGAATGCTTTGCGTAAGGGCTGGCCTTTGTACTGGATGGCAAAGTCGATCAGCGTGGTGGTTCCGCCGAAAGCCGCTGCCCGTGTGCCGGTTTCAAAATCGTCCGCGCTCGTGGTGCCGCCGAACGGCATATCGAGATGCGTGTGAACATCGATGCCGCCGGGCAAGACATATTTCGCTGACGCATCCAGCAGCTTCGTGGCATTCTCTCGAGGCAGGTCCTTGCCGATGGCGGCGACCTTACAATCCGCGATCGCAACGTCTGCCACATAAGTATCGGTTGCAGTCACCACGGATCCGTTGGCGATGATCGTATCGAAGCCCATCGATGCCTCCGCTCATGGCTGAGATGAAGAAGGAATTCTATGCTAAACTGCCGGACTTCACTTCCCCATAATTGTTGGGAGTGAGGAAAGGGGCTGGCACCATGCATTTTGGCATCACCCTGAAGCCGGACATTTCCGTCGAGCGCATTGTTGGACTGACACGGCAGGCCGAAGCAGCCGGGTTCCAGTACGGATGGCTCTTCGACTCCCATGTTTTGTGGATGGATCCGTACCCTTTGCTCACGCTGATGGCCGCGAACACGCAACGGATGCGACTCGGCACCCTGGTAACGAATCCCGCGGTTCGCGATCTCACGGTCACGTCGAGCCTGTTCGCTACGCTGAACCTGATTTCAGGTGACAGGATGGAGCTGGGCATCGGACGGGGAGATAGCTCTCGACGCGTGCTCGGCAAGAAGCCGGTGAGTTGGTCGCAGTTGGAAACTGCGGTGAAAATCTTCCGCGACCTCACCGCCAGCCGTGAAATTGAATACGAGGGTCAACCGACCAGGCTAACGTGGGCCAAGATTTCTCCGCGGGTCTGGATCGCGGGATACGGACCGAAGGTGTTGCACATGGCAGGCCGCGTCGCTGACGGAATCATTCTTCAATTTGCCGATCCTGATTTGATTTCCTGGTGCCTTGGTTTCGTAAGAGGGGGCGCTCGCGCGGTAGGACGCGATCCAAACCAAATCGAAGTAATGTCAGCGGCTCCGGTTTGGGTTTCTGATGACTTGAAAACTGCGCGCGAACGCGTGCGCTGGTTTCCGGCGTTAGTTTCCAATCACGTGATGGATCTTATCCGGCAGTACAAGCCAGAGGATCTGCCAGCGGCGCTTACGTCTTACGTGCATGACCGGGGCGGATACGACTATCTGCACCACTGCGTGGTGGAAAGCGATAACGCGAACTTTGTGTCTGACGAAGTTGTAGATCGTTTCTGCCTGGTGGGCCCGGTGAAAGCTCATCACGAGAAACTAAGGAAGCTGGCGAGCGTAGGGGTTACTCAGTTCAATCTGTATCTGATGTGCGGGGACGAAGAACAGTCGCTCGACATCTATCAGCGCGACGTTGTGCCGGCGTTTCAGGAGACCACGAAGACGGATCACTGAAGCTAAGAGGCTGCCATCGGCGCGAGCACAACTGGGCGCTGAGACTTCATCATCGCGTAATAAACGGCAAAGGAAACCGCAAAGCCGACGAACCAAGAGTAGTCATAGAGAACACGCACCGATGAAACCGCCAGGCCGATCAGTGCCGTCCCCGCTCCCAGCGCAAGCGCAATCACCGCCCGCCAATTGAATCCTTTGGAATACTCGTAGATTCCGCCGCGAAGATAAAGATCATCCACTCGCAGAACACATCGCCGCACAACGAAATAGTCACAAATCATGATGCCCGCGACCGGTCCCAGAAAAGCGGCGTAGCCGCCCAGCCAGCCGAGGATGAATGTTTCGTAATCAGCGAGTAGCTTCCACGGCATCAGCGCAATCCCCATGAAGCAGGTGATCACGCCACCGGTTCGAAAGCTGATTCGCCGAGGCCACAGGTTGGAGAAGTCGTTCGCCGGCGATACCACGTTGGCCCCGATGTTGACATTCAGCGTAGCGAGCAGAATCGCGATCAGCGAGATCGCCACAGCCACAGGTGAATGAAAACGGCTGAGCAATTGAACCGGATCCGAAATTGCTGTCCCGTAAATGACTACTGTGGCCGACGTTACGGCGATGCCAATAAAAGCATACAGAGTCATCGTCGTGGGCAGAGCAAGAGCCTGTCCAATGACCTGTTCTCGCTGGTTGCGTGCAAATCGCGTGAAGTCGGGAATATTCAACGAGACAGTCGCCCAGAATCCCACAGTGCCATTCAGTGCTGGAATTAGAAACTTCAGGAAGTCGGAAAAACTGTTGAACCGCGAAGGCGCGGCCAACATGGGACCGAAGCCACCCGCACTGCGATAGGCCCATGCCAAAAGCAGCAAACCGACCCCTAACAACACCGGCGCGCTGATCCCCTGCAGAATGCGGATGTATTCAATCCCCATGAGGATGACGGCGAGGTTGATCAGCCAGAACAGGAGAAAGCAAACTGCGGTAGCGTAGGGAAAGTTCTTCCATCCGGGAGCGAGCGTGGCCAGCAGAGTGCTGATCGCTTCGCCGCCGATCCAGGTCTGAATACCGAACCATCCGCACGCCACCAGCGCCCGTAGAACCGCGGCCACGTTCGCGCCCAGCACTCCGAACGAAGCACGAGCTAACACCGGAAAAGGAACGCCGTACTTGGCTCCGGGGTGTGAATTCAGCAGCATCGGAACCAGCACGATCACATTGCCAAGAAAAATAGTCATCACCGCCTGTTTCCAGTTCATCCCGCCCTGGATTAAGCTCGCCGCCAACATGTAGGTGAGGATATTGACCGACATCGAGATCCACAGCGCCGCGAAATTGTAGGTGCCCCAATCTCGGCGGTCGGCCCCGGCGGGCGCGAGGTCCGGATTGTAAAGGGGACTGGATTCGATTCGAGATCGGAGATGCGGAGGTTCAGGCGTGGTCATGCGTTTCGGGTAGGAAACATCGATTTGGAGATTAATAATTCACTTTGCAACGCCTGGAAGACTCGCGATTCAATCGGCCGCTGCGGCCCGGCCTGTCTGCGCAGTAATCGGCCCGTAGCTTTCCGGTCGACGGTCGCGGAAGAACTGCCAAATTTTACGAACTTCCGCGATCATGTCCAGGTCAAGGTCCGCCACAACGACTTCGTCTTTGTCCCGGCTGGCCTGCGCGATAATCTTCCCGCGCGGATTGCAGAAGTAGCTCTTGCCGTAGAACTCACCGATGCTCCACGGTTTCTCGATGCCTACCCGGTTGATGGCGCCCACAAAGTAACCGTTGGCCACGGCATGGGCGGGCTGCTCCAGTTCCCACAGATATTCCGAGAGACCGGCAACGGTGGCCGAAGGATTGAACACGATCTCCGCGCCGTTCAACCCTAGAATGCGCGCGCCTTCGGGGAAATGGCGATCGTAGCAAATGTACACGCCGACCCGCGCATACTTCGTCTCAAAGACCCGGTATCCAAGATCGCCCGGCGTGAAGTAAAACTTCTCCCAGAATCCGGGGTGGCAGTGCGGGATGTGGTGCTTGCGATATTTCCCCAGATAGCGGCCGTCGGCGTCGATTACGGCCGCAGTATTGAAATAAACCCCTGGCATCTGCTCTTCATAAACCGGAACCACGATTACCATGCGATACTTCGCAGCGAGCTTTTGCATTATGCGGATCGTTGGACCATCCGGCACCCGCTCGGTGAGTTCATACCAGCGTTCATTCTGCTCCGCACAAAAATAAGGGCCGTAGAAAAGCTCTTGCAGGCACAGGATCTGGGTTTTCTTCCGAGCAGCCTGCTCGATTAACTTCAGGTGCTTGTCGATCATCGCTTTCCGGATCTGCGCAAGGGGGCGCTCCGTGCTGAGCGCATTGCTGGCTTGGATCAAGGCACAGCGCACAATTCGAGGCATGGCAGGCAACCTCCGAGGAACGCAACTATAGCAGAAAACTTCAACCGAAAAACTCCGGCGCGGTTGCCATCACTCTCGAAAAAGAACTTTCGAGGGCATATGTAACACAAGGTCCGTTGACACAATCGTGGACGCCAAATAGACTCGGCGTTCTCCAAGGTTCGCTGAAGAAAACTATGGCTAGGCGCGCTCGTATTGCGGTGGTTGGAAGTGCCAACA
>PLKR01000146.1 GCA_003140655.1 Acidobacteriaceae bacterium
CCAATCCTGTATGTCACGCACAGCCGCGAAGAAGTGCTTGCGCTGGGCGAACGCGTGCTCGTGATGGAACAGGGCCGCATCATCGCGCACGGAACGCCGCATGAGGTGCTGAGCGCCCCGCTCCAGGAGACGGTGGCGCAATTAGCCGGGTTTGAAAATATATTCGATGCCACAGTCGAGTCAGTACACGAGGATCGCGGCACCATGCTTTGCCGAATAATGACGTGCCGCTTGCCAGCCGACAAACCGGGAATTGTCGTTCTGCTTGAGACGCCCCTGATCCGCGCCGAGATGGGATCCTGCATGCGGGTCGGCATTCGTGCAGGCGACATTCTGCTGGCCATCGCCAAGCCGGTGGGACTGAGCGCGCGCAATGTGATTGCCGGGCGCCTGGTCTCACTGGAACGGCGCGACATGATGATTTCCGCGCGCGTGGATTGCGGCGTGGACATGGAAGTTTACCTTACCCTGGCGGCGTGCGACGCCCTGTCCCTTGCCGAGGGTCGCGAGGTATGGCTGGTGATCAAAACGCACTCCTGCCACCTGATGCAACGCTGAGTGATCCCGTGTTTTCGAGATGGTGTTCCGGGCGACTCGCCAGCCCAAAAGATGACGTTCCTTTTACATCTTCTTGACAATACATTTTCATTGCAGCGGTACTGTCACAGCATGCTCTCAAGGGGGAAGGTTATGAGCCATCAGGCGAAGTTCGTACAGTCCCGAGTAATTGTTGCGTTGTTGGTCAGCGTAGGTTGCGTGTTTTTCCCGCGAAATTCACCCGCGCAAGTCGGCACTTGGCCGACTCATTCTCATGACGCGCAACACACGGCGGTTTCTTCAGTGATTTCCCAGCCGTTGAACACGATTCATTGGCATGCGGCAGTAGACCTTGATCCTCCGACGGGTGAGATCCTCATCCACTATGGTTCGCCGGTGGTCACGGCGGCCAACACGGTGATCGTGCCGGTGAGGACCGGTGCGAATAGCTTCCGCGTCGTGGCTCACGACGGCGCGACCGGCGAACGCCTCTGGGCCCAGGATACTGGCTATCAGGCGCCCAGCGCCGGTTTCATGCCAGGTCTCGGGTCGACACTGTTTGGCAATCGACTTTTCGTTCCCGATGTCGCCGGCCGGGTGCTGGTGCGAACAAACCCTGATTCGGCAACCGGCACCGTCACACATCTTTACTTCTACGGGCAGGAGAATTTCCAGGCCGATCCGCAGATCTACGAACAGAATGTGCAGATCAATACTCCCCTGACCACCGACGCTAAGGGGAATCTTTTCTTCGGGTTCCTGGTCCTTGGCTCTACCCCAATCGGCTTGCAGAGCGGTCTGGCCCGCATCGCACCGGATGGCAAAGGCACTTGGGTTTCTGCGGCTGCGATCAGTGGCGATTCGACGATCACAAACGTTGCGATGAGTTGTGCTCCCGCCCTGTCGAACGACGGCAGCATGCTCTACGTCGCGGTTACCGACGCGAGCGTCGGGGACGGATACCTGGTTGTCCTCAACAGCGCCACGCTGGCGGTCGTCAACCACGTTCTTTTACTTGATCCCTCTTCCGGTCTGGACGCCACCCTCATCGACGAAAGCAGCGCCACTCCTACCGTGGGCCCCGATGGCGATGTGTATTTCGGCGTTCTTGAGAATCCCTTCCCCAGCCACAATGACCGCGGCTGGATGCTGCATTTCAACGGCGATCTTTCAACCCAGAAGATTCCCGGCAGCTTTGGCTGGGACGACACTGCGTCGATTGTCGATGCGTCGCTGGTCGCAAGCTATCACGGCACGTCGAAGTATCTGCTCATGACAAAGTACAACAACTATGCGGGAATCAACACGGGTGATGGCCACAATCGGATTGCGATCCTCGATCCCAATGCGACCGAGAACGACCCGGTAATTCCCGCCACGAAAGTGATGAAGGAAGTCATCACGAAATTGGGTGTTACCCCCGATCCCGACTTCCCGAACTTTCCCGGAGCCGTTCGGGAATGGTGCATTAATACCGCGGCGGTCGATCCCTTCACCAAGTCGGTGATTGCAAACAGTGAAGACGGTAAGCTCTACCGCTGGGACCTGACGACCAACACACTCTCCGAGAGGATCAAGCTTTCTGGAGGCATTGGCGAGGCCTATACTCCGACGCTGATTGGCAGCGATGGCACCGTGTACGGCATCAACGACGCAGTGTTGAGCGCCATCGGGAAGTAGGCTGCGGAAAACGAGCCAGAAGCTGGGATCCGGAGGGTGATCTCGATGCTTCTTCGATGTGCTCCAGTTCGATCACGGCAATCCATTGGCCCTGGCGCTGTTCTGAAAATACCGCGCGGCCGCCGAGAATCTTCGCGGCGGCGGCGGGCGGCAGATCACGGTGGAAACCGAAAAAGCGAGTCTTCATCTCAGTCCAAGTTCGCCAGTGATCCCACGGCGCAGGTCCGGGCTCGTATTTCGTCGAGAAGATCAGGGCGACTTCATAGTTTGCGCGAAAGTCTGCTGCGGAAAGCATTTCATCCAGGGTGAAGTTCTCGATGCGCACAACGCGCATGGGCCGCGTAATGTAGCCGAGCCAGGGGCGGGTTAGTTCGTCTGTGGCTGGCCAGGCCGTGAGCACCCGCGCCATGGGGTAACGAGCCTCCAGGAAGCGCTCGCCATCCTGATGCAGCACGACGTAGTCGCGATAGGCGAGATTGTCCTCGGGCGAGAATCCGTAGTGGGGATTCCAGAACCAGCCGGCAACGAAGGCCAGCGCGACACACGCTACTGCCGCGCGCCAGTAACTGAGCCTGCGCCAAAGAGTCGAGACGGAAAGAATGATGACCAGAGGAACGGCTGGGAGCATATAGCGGGCCAGCACCGCGCCCCCAATCAGCGCCATCGCCACCACATACGTGAGCACGACGACATAGAAAACCATTTGTACTGGAAAGCTGATCCGCGAACGCTCGGACGCCGCATCACGCTGCGGCGGCAGCAGACACATTGCCAGCAGCATGGCCAAAGTCAAAACCCACAGGTGGAGATAGCCGACGACTTGCCACAGCCGCAGCGCCAGCGCCAGAAGAAACCGAACGGGACTCAGAGTCGCCGCCACGTTGTAGCGAAAGAACTCGGGATTGCCCAAGACATATCCGGTGTAGGCGTAGTGATAGGCGTACCAAAGACCGAGCGGCAGCACCGGGATCAGCAGCGCGGCGATGCGCTGCACGGGGCCGATGTTCGATTTAGGGTCACTCCCATTCAGCCACAGCTTTCGCAGCACGCTTTTGCGCGCGAGCAAACCCGCAAGCAATCCGATGATCTCCCATCCGGCAAGCGCAAGGGGAGCGAGAATCGCGGTCTCTTTCGCCAAGGCTGCGAGAGCGAACCAGAGCACGGTTGCGACAACTTGACCTTCCACGTAGGCCGACAGGGCCCAGAACGTAAGCCCCGCGGCGGCCAAGTCTACGTGTGCGAGAGAGCTTTGCGCGAAGAAGACGGGATACAGCGCGGTGCACAGCGCGGATGCGACCGCAACTTTTGTGTTGGCGACGCGTTCAGCCAGACGAAACACACCCAGAAGCGAAAAGGCGGCGAGGACCAGCATGGCGGTCCGGGTCACCAAGGGAGCGTAGCCCACAACTTTCCACCAGAGGGCGAGCCATGCCATCACCAGGGGTGGGTGCGCGTTCGAAACGGTCGAGTGAGGAATCAGACTTCCCGACAACAAGATGTCGCGCGCCGCCGGAACGTAGTAGCCGGCTTCGTCCCAGAAGTAAGGCAACTGCAACAAAGGCAAGTGCAGCAGAAAAATGAATACAAAGAGGACCGCGAACACCAGGGCCGGGTAAGCGCCTGACCATTGCGCCGGACTACTGCGGTCAGACCCGAAAGCTCTCAGCATTTCTCTCCTGGCCGTGAAGCCCCTTAGTGCACCGGCCCGGTCGGATTCATGCGTGGATCCAGTTTGATTTCGCCGAAGGCGCTCTCGTAGCCGGCGATGTTTTGCTGCAGCAGTCCGAGCAGCGCTTTGGCCTGTTGCGGGCTGAGATAGATGCCCTGAAAGTTGCGAATCTCGACTTGAGTTTCGGTCTGCTGCTGCAGGGTGCCGAAAACCATGAAGAAGTCCCAGACATTCACTCGCATCTGCACGCTGTTGGCGTAGGCTTCGCGGTAGTCAGGGGCATTGATCAGCTTGAGGTTGGGTTGGGCAGGAACGGTCATAGAAAAGCAGTGTAATGACTTAGGGGCGCGAAGGGAAGGTGCGGCGGTAGAAATCCTCTATCCTGGGCGGAAATTTCACCGCAAGGCCCGTGGGATATCTTGCGTGTAGATTCCGCCGTTACGGTGCGCTTCGAAGTAGGCCAATGCGCTGGTACCGTTGATACTGCCCCAGCCTGTGGTGTAATCCCAGTTCTTGGTAGCTTTGTAGCCAGACGCGATGCTGCAGCCATTGCTGCCGCTGGTCACGTCGTGCATGTCGGTCGTGTAAGAAGATGACGCGCCCAGCTTGTAGAACAAAGGAGCGACATTGCCAGTCCGTTTTCCCTTGAGCGCCTCAAGCACCAGCGCCCAATATCCCGCCATGTTCGGGGCTCCATAGCTGGTGCCGTATCCGGTGTACCATGCCCCCTGGTAATAGGTGTCCTGGCCGGTGTTTCCGTCCGCATCGAATGCGATATCCGGAATGTCGCGCTTCTTGCTGCTTGGGACACCCGGCCCAGCCTGCCAAGTGGGCTTCGCAAAGTAAGTAGACGCGCCGCCCCCGGAACAAGCCCATGCAGATTCGCTCTTGTACTTGAACAGGGAGGTAGCATTGAGCGTCGTCCCGCCGACAGCGGTCACATTCGGATCAGTTCCCGGGAAGGCGGGGTTGAGGTGTGTGGTGTCGCAGGCGTAGGCACCGTAGTCGCCCGAAATTGCGAAAACGGTCATCCCTTCGGTGGCCATTTGGGCGAAGGAAGCATCCTGCGTCTTCATAACAGAGGTTCCAGTATTGCTTTCGCAAGCGTACCAAGAAGTCGAGACAATCTGAGCTGAATCATCGCTAGCGATTTGACTGTACAGCAGATCGTCATCAGAAAATGAACTTGAAGGTATTTCGTAAACGATAAGGTTTGCGCCCGGAGCCTGAGCACCTGCGGACTCGACATCCAACGTTGGTTCGTAACTCAACGTACTGGTGCAGCCATTGACGCAGATGTTCGTAAGAGTGCCAGTGCGTTCGATCTGGTAAAAGTACGTCCAGAAGTAGTCTACGTCGGAGGTCAGGTACGTATAGGAGGTGGCAATGGCAATCGTCTCGCCCGTCCCGTCGTAAATCGTTTTGCCGTGAAATGTGTTGAGACGGCTGGGGAAATTGTAGATGGAGGCTATCTGCGGCGGCGTATAGAAAATGGTTGAGGCAGGCTGCTGTTCGAAATTGGACGCGTGATGCATCGTCTCCAGCGAGGACAGTCCCGCCACCGATTCCACCACATCCTTCAAGCTGGCTGGAACACTCGGGTTGCGATCGTTCGAGAAGTGAGTTTCTGCGCCGAGTTGGTAGACATTGATATTGATCGCGAATGCTTCCTCAATTTGAGCGACCGTTCCGGTGGCCTGCACCAGCACTCGGTTGTCCGATACACGGTTGACCGTGAGTCCGTGAGACTCCAGGTGCTGGCGCACGGCCTCAACGTCAGCTTGGCTCGGGGAGAATTTGGCCAGGAAATCCGTGGGTGTAATCCAGCGGTGATAGTCCGGCGAGTCGGCATCGTACAGGCGATCGAGCAGGTCAGTGAACTCTGCTTCGTTGTGGCGTTTGAGACCGACAACGATGGTCAGCACCGCGTTGGGATCGCTGTGGTTCATGTAGGTGGCGTCTTGCAATGCGGGAGCAACGTTGCCCGGGATCGTGACTCTTGCGGAAGGTTGTTCCGACGCGGCAGCGAACGATGATAGGAGCAACGGCACGGCTGACACGGTCAGAAGGAAAAGCAGAGGAGACCAGCGAAGGCGCGGCATGTCAGACTCCTTCAAAGTGCCGTGCGGATTATGTTGCCAGGAGCCTACAGAGTCAAGATGCAAGTACTTGCACTTCCTGATGATTCAGTAAGGTTCCATAGCGGGGTCGGCATCTGCTTTCTCCATTTCCAACAGAGGCGGGAAAGGAGAGACAGGCCTGTACGACAAAAAATGTCAATCTGTCTGCGGGTTTCTGGCTGGGCGCCCCGGCTGGGGGTGCCGCGAAAGGTCATGGTCGTAAGCTACTTTGCTGAAATCAAAGGGGTTGTAGGATGTGTTTATAAGTGTCGATAGGTATTCGAAGTGCCGCAGCTGAAGCGGTTCCTAATCGAACTTTGCGAGTTACTCTATGACCCACAAGCCTGAAGACGCGGCTATTGAAGAGTTCATTCTCCCCGAGAATCTGGCTCCGTTGGGGTCTGTGTTGGATGAAGGCGTCACGGCGCTGGATGTCAGCATGGTCTTGGCTAAGGTGTTTCGCGTCCAGCACGCCGAAGTCGCGCTGCTGCGACTGGAAGGCGGCCTGCTCAGGTTCATTTTGCCCGAACACCTGCGGACCACGGGTGCGATTCCGATTTCGAGCAAGGCAGTAGCTGCCCACACCGCGTTGAGCAAGAAACCCGAGATCTTCAACAATTTTGCACGCGTAAAGCACGCCAGCATCTTCGAGACGATCAAGCCGGTCGGAGCCGAAGCTGAAGAACCTTTGCTGCCCGCGCCTATCCAGAAGCTGATGTCGGTGCCGATTCTGGACCGGCATTTGACGGTGTTGGGGGTAATTCAAATCTCGCGCAAGGGGTCGGATCCGCGCTTCACTCAGGACTTCAGCCGCGAGGATCTGCACGATCTGGAACTCGCAGCCGGGGTGCTGGCGGCTTCGCCCGTGATGCAGGAGAATTGAGAACGCCTGCGGAACTTCGGGCTGGCGAGACTGCGTGAGAACTGGTGCCGTCCCTGCCAGGACTCGCTCTTTGTCCTACTGTGGACCCCGGATTTACGTCCGGTGCTAATGAATACCGCCCCAAAGGGTGATGCACGTGACGAGCGCTGCTGCACGCCATGCTCGAACTAAGCTTTGAAACTTGTCCCTTTCGTCCTCCTGTCTGTATACATGTGCGCGGACTGTTACGCTGTTTGTGGTCGCGCGCCGGAGCCGAACTTCTTACATCCACGAAGGCTGCGCACGGCTCGCCCAGATTCACCTCGACAAGCTCGGGACAGGCTCTTCGCGCAGAGAACGATTGCTCAGGATGACAATCAAAGCTTCTACTCATGCGCCGGAAGCAAATGGTAGCATTGAAGCCTAAGCGGGGCTGGCGGAACTGGCAGACGCGCTGGCCTTAGGAGCCAGTGGCCGCAAGGCCGTGCAGGTTCAAGTCCTGTGCCCCGCACCATCACAAGTGCTTATGCGTTCACACCGGCATCGCGCATCAGCTCGAGCTTTAACCGTTTCTTCACTTCCTCAGTTGCTCCAAGCGAGAAGAAGCCACACCCGGCCGTCGCCCGCTCACCATGTTTGCAGCGCCATTAATTGTACAAAGTGCTTGGAATTTTTTCGGATTATCTGGCGGAGATGCGTTTCCAGGTTGGATGCAAGCGCGCCTCTGCCTACAGGCGGACAAAAAGACGGATGGCGCGTCGACAATACCGAGCCGAGAGGCCGCGCCCCGCAATCCGGGCTACTGTAC
The DNA here is from genome assembly GCA_003140655.1 of Acidobacteriaceae bacterium. Classification (GTDB taxonomy): domain Bacteria; phylum Acidobacteriota; class Terriglobia; order Terriglobales; family Acidobacteriaceae; genus Sulfotelmatobacter. The sequence continues at coordinate 7,677 of PLKR01000146.1, forward strand.
GGCGTTCAGTCCCTGATAGATGAACATGCCGGCGAGCACCAGCAAGAACACACCGAAACCTGCGCCGAAAACCCAGACCGGGACGGTGAGCCGGTTGACCTTCACCAGCAGTTCAGTCTGCTCCTGTTGCATATGGGCGCTCGCTTCGTCGAGATACAACGCCTCATCCTCATGCATGGTGAGCGTACTGCGGTAGATGAGGAGGATAATCAGGCCGACGGCGAAAAAACCACACGCAATCGCAAGTCCAACCATTAAAGGAGTCCACGTCCACGTCATAGGCCACCTCGACAGTTTGCAAGCCTGTTGGCAACTCCCCCGAATCGCAGGACGTGGGCACTTAGCCCGGCAGCCCGAACCTTGGGGGAGGGCCTAACGCAAATCATTATAGACCCATTGGCAAGCGTTGCCGAGGGAATCGTTGCCAGCCTGGCAGGCATCGAAGTGTTAGGTGCCTGGTAGCTTGGGGGCTTGTACTCCGATTACCCCGCCACCAGTTTGCCGCCTCTGTTATAATTTAGATAGTTTAGAGCCTAAGGAGATACGAATGGCCACGACAACCGTCCCCGGAGTGAACACCGACGTTCCTGAAGTCAAGAAAACCCCGCCGGTTTCGCTTACCGCCAGCGCGGTTTCCAAAGTGAAAGAGATCATGGGACAGCAGAATCCCGCGCCCGCCGGCTTGCGCATTGGCGTAGTCGGTGGCGGCTGCTCCGGGTTCTCGTATTCCATGCAGTTTGAAAATGCCGCCGGAATGATGGACAAGACCTTCGACATGGACGGACTGAAAGTGTTCGTCGATGCGACCTCCGTGATGTATCTGAATGGATGCATCGTGGATTACGTTGAGACGCTGGAAGGCGCCGGCTTTAAGTTTGAGAATCCCAACGTGAAGAGCACCTGCGGCTGCGGATCGTCCTTTAGCGTATAAAGGTTCAGCCCGTCGCTGAACGGTGAGACGTCTAACGCGGAAAGTTTGGTGGAAGAGGAACGGCCTCATCTCCGGATGAGGCCGTTCTGTTTTTGCCGACGCAAAGCGGTTGAGGTGGATTTCACTGTTGTTGTGGCGGCGAAGTGGTGGCCGGCTGCACCGGCGTCGTCGATCCGCCCGGACTCGAATTGTTGCCGAGGCCCGATTGCCCGAATGAAGATTGTCCAAACGAAGACTGCCCGGATGAATTGCCGGCAGCGCCTGTTTGCGTACCATTCTGCAACGGTTGTGTTGCGAAGTTCTGCAGCGAAGGCTGGTAGGGTGTGGTGATCAAGCCGCCGCGGTCGGTGCTGGGATCGTATACAAATTGCCACTCGTTGTACTTCTTCTTCTTATTGAATATGCGAATCGTGTCTTTCTTGCTGATGCTGGCCACGCCCACAATGGGCCCGCTGGCGACAACCTGCTGGCCGCTGGAACTCGTATCTCCTTGTGCCGAGCCGGCGGCAACCTGGGCAGAGGGCTGAGTCGTATCCGACCCTGAAGCAGGGGTCGTCCCCTGCTGACCCGGAGTTGCTTGAGAGTTGGAGCTTGCCCCGAGGGGGCCGCTGTTTGAGTTCCCGCCAAATCCCGATGACTGCGCGAACACACCTGAGCTGTTCACTCCTGAATTAGCAAGTCCCGAACTACCCAGTCCTGAGCCACCGAACGCCGAAGTACTCGCTCCGGAGCCATTCAGTCCCGCAGGCGAGCCGGCCGGGCTTGCGCCGGGAATGCTGCCGCCTCCGATGCCTCCGGCCAGCGTTACTCCCTGTTCTCCGAAGTGGAGCAGCCTGAAGTCCTTGTTCTTGTTGAGCGGGTCTTTGTAGCGCTTGCGCAGGTAGCGCAGATTATTAGTGTTGTCGAGATCATCGAGCTTCGTTGGATAGCGTCCGAATTTTTTGTAGTAGCCGCGGATGGCGCGCGAATATTGCACTCCGCGGTGGATCATTTCCTGTTCCTGGTCCCGCCGGATCTCAAACTCAATTGTGGTATAAGCTGCGAGGGCGAATATGCCCATCAGAGCGACCACGAGAAGCAGNNCGCGAACTGCTTCACGACGGGTTCCCCTGCGTCAGCGGTATGTTTTGCGGCGGGCCGCTGCCCACTACGTCCTGGATATCAACCGAGGTGGGAGTAATGCGCACGACTTTGTAGCGGCGGTCGACAATTTCGCCCTCGCCCGCAATGAAAACATCCTCGCCCTTGACGAGGAAAATCTTCTTGGGTTCTCCGGGCCGGCTCGCGAAGCCGAAGAACTTCAGGGGAATCGGCGGCGGCGGCGTTGGACCCGGTGCATGGTATATGTCATCAGCCTTCTTGTCCGTCTTGTCCGTCACGCCCGAGGCCCCTGGCGTCGGAATGAACACCTCCGCCTGCGATACAAAAATGTTTCTTCCCGAGCCTTCGTACTTAATCGCTTCGCTGACCGCTAGTAGCTTCAGTTGGAGCGTGGGATCGAGGCTCTGCGCAGGTCGTCCC
>PLKR01000248.1:0-4095 GCA_003140655.1 Acidobacteriaceae bacterium
TTATTTTCATGATGAAGACGGGGCGCAAGCTGAAGGGCGAAATTGAGGGCAAAGTCGGTCTGCTGGCTGGCAACGATGCATGGGTCGGGCTGTTCTTCTTTGTGTTCCTGATGGTGCTGCGTGAGGGCGCGGAGACTGTGCTGATTCTCTCCGCCGTCTCTCTGAACTCCACGGAACTGATGAGCTTTCTGGGCACGCTGTTGGGCGTGCTGGCGGCGATTGCTTTCGGCGTAATGTTCGTAAAAGGCAGCGTGCGGATTAACCTGCAGAAGTTCTTCCGGGTTACGACGGCCATCCTGTTTCTGGTGGCGTTGCAGTTGGTGGTTGCCGGCCTGCACGAACTGTCGGAAAGCGGCGTGATTGCTTCTTCCAAGCGCGAAATGGCCATCATCGGGCCGATTGTGCGCAACGATCTTTTCTTCTTCGTCACGATTTTCGCTTTAGCCGCGCTGATGGTATTGTTTGACGCCAAGCGGCGCGAGCCCGTGCTGGAGTCTGATTCCCCAGCCCAGCGCCGGAAGGCGATTTGGAGCGCCCGCAAGGAACGCTTGTGGATGACTTCGGTCTACGCGTTCTCCTTCCTCTTTATCGGAATGGTGACTGCGGAGTTTGTCTATGCCAAAAGCGCGAGCGCACTATCGCCGGCCACTGAGGTCAGCTTCACGAACGGTCAGCTAAAGATTCCGCTTGCTCAAGTTTCCGATGGCGACTTGCACCGCTATGAGGCGCAGGAGAATGGCACGTCGATTCGCTTCTGGCTCTATCAAAAGCCCGACGGGAAGATCGCCACGGTTTTCGATGCATGCGAGATCTGCGGCGGTGTCGGCTTCTACAAGTCAGCCAACGGAGTGGTTTGCAAGAACTGCGCCGCTCCGATCAATCCGCAGTCGGTGGGCGCGGCCGGCGGCTGCAATCCGATTCCACTTAAGGCCACGCAGACCGCCGACTTCGTGATTATTCAGGAAGCGGACATTGCGGCCGGCAGCCGCGTGTTCGAGAAACAGTAAGAAATGTTCGTGCGCCTTGTCTACGAATCCTTCCGGCGCCAGAAGCGGCGCAAATTGCTGGCCGGCGCGGCCATCACCTTGGGCGTTACCGTGGCCACGGCGATGATTGCGGTCGCCACCGACATTGGCGACAAGATCAACCGCGAACTGCGCACCATCGGCGCGAACATACTTGTGACTCCGCAGGAAGACACGCTCGACGTGGAAATTGGCGGCGTCAACCTGAAGCCGCCCAGCGACGGCGCTTTTTTGAACGAGGCTGACCTGCCCAAGATCAAGGGGACTTTCTGGCACAACAACATAACCGGGTTTGCGCCGATGCTGCCCGTGAACGTTACGCTGCAGCGGAACGGACAGACTGAAAATCTCACCTTGGTCGGCACTTACTTTGCGAAGAAACTTTCTTTCGGCAAAGAGGAGTTCACCACTGGCGTGCGAACCACGCATCCCTGGTGGAAGGTTTCGGGAGCCTGGCCTGACGACAGCTCTCAAGACGTTCTGCTTGGAGAGCGGCTGGCTGCACGCCTTTCGGCGAAGTCTGGCGACGGGCTTATGTTTTCCGGCCGCCAGTTGCATGTCAGCGGAATCCTTTCCACCGGCGGGGGCGAAGACGACGAGGTCGTCGCGCCGATCGCTTTGGCTCAGGAAGTTCTCGGCAAACCGGGCGCGGTTCGCCGCATATACGTCAGCGCTCTCACCAAGCCCGAAGATGCTCTCGGCCGCCGCGACCCCAAGAGCATGTCTGGCCCCGTCTATGACCGCTGGTATTGTTCGCCGTACCCTCAGTCGATTGCGTTCCAGTTGCAGGAGGCGATTCCCCACTCCCACGCCGAGCAGATTCGCCAAGTCGCACAAAACGAAGGGGCCGTGCTCACTCGTATCGAGGGCCTGATCTTTCTGGTGACGCTGGCTGCGCTGTTTGCCTCGGCACTGGCAGTCTCGGCCGCCATGGCTACGGCTATCTTCGAACGTCGCGCGGAAGTGGGATTGATGAAAGCGCTGGGCGCTGGAAGGGTCGCGGTGGCGTCCATCTTCTTTGCCGAAGCCGCGCTGCTCGCGTTGATCGGCGGCTTCGTGGGCTTCGCCGCCGGTGGGTTGCTCGCGCGGCAGATCGGCCGCTCCATCTTTAATTCCGAGATCACGATTCCGCCCGTGCTCTTGCCGGTGATTCTGACGATCGCGGTGATCGTCACCTTCGCGGGAAGCACCGCCGCCATCCGCAACGCGGTCCGTCTTGATCCTGTGTTCTCCCTGCGAGGTCAATTGTGAACGTAAGCGGCTTTCATCCGGAACAGCCGCATTCGGAACAGCCGCATTCCGGGCGGTCGCACTCCGCGCAGGGAGTTGCCGCCAGCCGCGCGCAGTCTCCGCATACGTCCATGTTTCTCCGGATGCTGGTGCGGGCTGCCGTGCTCCGTCGAGGACGCGCTGCCGCAGCGCTGTTTGCCATGGTAGTGGCCTCTGCGGTCGCAACTGCGATGCTGAATCTTTACGTCGATGTGCAGGCCAAGCTGCGGCGCGAGTTCCGCAACTATGGCGCAAACATCGTCCTTGTCGGCAAGGACGGCGCTTCCCTTCCCGCCGGCGCTCTTGCGCAAGTGGAATCTGCGCTCGCCGGACGCGGTGTGGTCGCCCCTTTCGCGCTGGTGGTGGCGCGGACCAGCGCCGGTCAGCCGGTGGTTGTGGCAGGAGCAGATTTCGATCGGGTTCGACAGCTTGACCGCTGGTGGTCGGTGAGCAACTGGCCTGTGGCTCCCCAGCAGGCTCTGATCGGAGTGCGCGCCGTTTCTTTAGTCTCGCCGAAAAACCAGCCCTTCGATCTTAGTTTTCAGGGGCACACAATCCACCTCACGCCGGGCGGCACGGTGCAGACCGGCGCCGCCGAAGACAGCCGTGTGTATCTTGCGCTGCCGGATTTCGTTTCCTGGACAGGGGTTCAGCCTTCCACGATTGAGGTTGCCGCTACCGGTTCGCCAGAGGAAATCACCACCATCATGCGCCAGCTTGAGCTGGCGATCCCGGCCGCCGATGTTCGCCCGGTGCGGCAAATCATGGAGGGCGAGGCTCGCGTGCTGGGCAAGACTCGCGCCACGCTCATGGCCGCTACNNNNTGGGCGCGGCTGGCGCCGTAATCGGATTTCTCTTGGGCATTGGTATCGCTGCGTGGATTGGCCGGGTTAACTTCCATGCTCCTGTGGTTCCACGTTTCAGTGTCCTGCCCTTTGTTCTGGCTGGTAGCATGGTGGTAACGCTGCTTTCGGCAATCCTCCCGATTTCGATGTTGCGCCGGGTGCAGCCGGCGGTCATTCTGAGGGGAGAGTGAAATGATTCAGATCAACAACGTCACCAAACTCTACCCCTCCCAGGGCGCGGGGCAGGAGAGCGCGAATGGCAAGGAGAGTCAGAACGACGCCATTCATGCACTCGACCGCATCTCTCTGCACGTCGCGCAGGGCGAATGGCTTTCCATCATGGGCCCCTCCGGGTCGGGTAAATCGACGCTGGTGAATCTGATTGGCTGCCTCGACCGCCCCACATCCGGCGAAATCTGGCTCGACGGCCAGAACGTTGCCGGCATTGCGGCGAACGAATTGAATCGCGTGCGCGCGGAAAAGATTGGATTCATCTTCCAGCAGTTTCACCTGATTCCGTTTCTTACCGCGGTCGAGAACGTCATGCTGGCGCAGTACTTCCACAGCATGACCGATGAGAAAGAGGCGATTGAAGCTCTGACCCGCGTGGGGCTGGGCGACCGCGTGCGCCACCTGCCATGGCAGCTTTCGGGAGGCGAGCAGCAGCGAGTCTGCATCGCGAGAGCGTTGATCAATGACCCGAAGATTATTCTGGCCGATGAACCCACCGGCAATCTCGATGCGCAAAACGAAGAGATCGTCCTGCGGCTGCTGCGCGAGTTTCACCAGCAGGGGCGGACGATCGTAATGGTCACTCACGATCCGGTGGTCGCGCGCCTTGCCGACCGTCGCGTCGAATTTCATCACGGCAAGATCGAGTCGCAGGAAGTTTTTGCGATGGCCGACGAAGAGCAGTTCGACGAGGTACTCGAAGAGCTCTGGGTGCTGGCCGAGCA
>PLKR01000248.1:4148-5962 GCA_003140655.1 Acidobacteriaceae bacterium
GGCACTCTGATCGTGGAACTCACTCCGCGCGGCCGCGAACGCGCCGGAAGCATCATCCGCCGTCACCGCCTGGCTGAGCGACTGTTTACCGACAGCCTGGCCATGGACAGCGAATCCGAGATCGAGCAGCAGGCCTGCAAGTTCGAGCACATCCTTTCGCCCGAAGCGACTGACAAGATCTGCACCTTCCTCGGGCACCCGCGCACCTGCCCGCATGGTGCGCCGATCCCGCCGGGGCAGTGCTGCGGCAAGAGCTCTGAGCTCACCGGGGCCACGGTTTCGAGCTCGACCACCCGAAAGCACTCGTAGCTTCCTTCGGGGGAACAACTCTGGTCATCTCCGATCGCCCGTCCCAATCCTTCCGCGCTGCTATCATCGAAATGCAGTTCGAGCGATCATGACCACGCGGCGTCCCACCATCGGCGTATTCGATTCCGGCTTCGGCGGCCTAACCGTTCTTAAAGCTTTACTTGAACTCATCCCGGACGCGGATTACCTCTACTTCGGCGATACCGCGCGCCTTCCTTACGGCTCTAAGTCGGTCGAAACCGTGGCGCGTTACGCCGTCGAGGCTGCCCACTACCTCGAAGGTCACGGCGCCGAGTTGCTGGTCATCGCCTGCAACACCGCAACCGCACTCGCTCTTGACCGCATCACCGCCTCAGCGCATGTGCCCGTCGTGGGTGTGGTTGAGCCCGGCGCTGCGGCCGCAGCTTCCGTAACCAAGAATAAGAAAATCGTCGTCATCGGGACCGAGGCCACGGTCAGCAGCCACGCCTACCGGAAAGCTCTCGAGGCCCGCAGCCTCGACGCGCGGGAGAAAGCTTGCCCACTGTTGGTCCCGATGGTGGAAGAAGGATGGGTGGAGCACCCTGTCACTGAACAGGTCGCTCGTATTTATCTGGGCGAGGCTTTTGCCGAAGGCTTCGTCGACGCGGACGTTCTGGTGCTTGGCTGTACTCACTATCCGCTGCTCAAGCCGTTGCTGCATCGCGTGGCGCCGCCGCACGTAAGCATTGTCGACTCCGCCGAATCCACAGCTCGGGCCGTCGCCGCACGCTTGCAGGCACTCTTGCCGCCCCCACCGGCTGTCCGCGAGGAACGACGCGCTCTTCCGCGTCTCAAGTTCTTTGCCACCGACTCGGTGGACAAATTCCGGCGCCTGGGCGAGCGCTTCCTCGGCCATCCCATCGAAGACGTTCAACACGTGGACTTGAAGGAATAGAAGAACCATGTGGGGACAGCCGCCTCGGCTGCCTGCCCTGAGCGCGGCCGCAGGGTCCGCCCAGCGAAGCGAGGCGAGGTCTCGATTAGACTTTGCGCGCAAGTTTCGGATAGCCTATCCCCCCAACGCAAAATTACTGTGTCGAAGGAATCGTGGCATCACTCCAATCAAGAAGAANNACGCGGCAGGCGAACCTGGCTGAGTCCTTCGATCAGGCCCGCAGGTTCGCGCCAGAAATTTCTACGATTGCTGGATTCCTCGAGCCCACGTCGAGAGGATATGAGTCATTGGCAGGACTGCTCAGCCCCGGGAAAACCGTCAACCTGGCTCTGGACGTGCCCTACCAGCCGCGGCCCGGGTGGAACCTCATTCTCGGCACTCCAATGCCGCAAATGGTTTACGAGGGTAACGGGGCCAGCCTTGCCCCGCAGTCCGTATCCGATCAGGAGATTGTGACGCTTGGCCCCGCAGACGTACAGGAGATGATGGAGCTTACTTCGCTTACCAAGCCTGGCCCTTTCAGCAAGCGCACTCATGAGATGGGCGCCTACCTTGGAATTCGCAGTCATGGAAAACTCATAGCCATGGC
>PLKR01000248.1:6012-6350 GCA_003140655.1 Acidobacteriaceae bacterium
ACGGGTGCTCTTGCACCTGGCAGTGCTTCGGAAGGTTTAGTTTTTAATTGGAATGAGAGAACCGAGAACCGTGCGCCTCAGTACAGGTGGAAGTCGACTTCCACGGCAATCTCAACTGCTACGTCGTGACCGTCCTTCTTGCCCGGCTCGAATTTCCAGTTCTTGACCGACTCGATGGCCTTCTCGTCCAGGCCCATGCCGAGCGCGCTAAGTACGCGGATAGCCGTCGGATGCCCGTTCGCATCCACCACCAAGCCCAGGACACAGGTTCCCTGGTACTTCGCCTTACGCGCTTCCTCAGAAAACTCAGGATCAGTTTGATATATGACGCGCGGTGG
>PLKR01000558.1 GCA_003140655.1 Acidobacteriaceae bacterium
TCGTTGTACGAGGGATTCGGTTTGCCGCCGCTGGAGGCGATGGCACACGGCACACCGGTCGTGACCTCCAACGTGACGTCGCTCCCCGAGGTGGTGGGGAATGCTGCTGTGCTGGTTCACCCGGAGAATGTTTTCGAGATCATGCGGGCGCTGCACCGGGTTTTGATGGACCAGCCGTTGCGCGAGAAAATGAAGGANNAAAGGCAACGTGGACCCTCCCAGCCAGCCGGCTGCCACGGGCAGGAAGACTACGGCAGGCGTAGCGTGATCCGGCGGCCTTCTCGCCAGCCGCACGCATCCAACGGCCTGAACCAAATCTACTTCAGCAAAGGCTGGCCGGGTGAAGCGATGGCGAGCTTATGCAACTTGGCGGTGACGCGGTCGCGATCGCCATCGGTCTTGGCCGAAGCGAGACGCTTGCGGAGGGTAGTGATCTTATGCTGACGGGCGCGGCGTCGACGAATCTCCGGCCGGCGGCTGGGTGCTGACATAGTGTGCTCCTAAAGTGNNCACGTAAGTTATTGAATCGGAACCGGCCAGAACTGTCAATGATGGCAACTTTGTCAGTGTTGGCAGGTTTTGCTTCACACCGGCGTCACAACTCTCCCGCGACGGATACCTGCCCGAACCGACACCGGCGCTTGCGGAAACAAGATGAGCAAATCACTCGCTCGCACAACCAATCTCCCAGCCTGTCACTCAGAGCGGCATCCCCACCGACCACCAGATAGCCGATCAGCTAGAGCGTATACACTGGAGCTTCACACTTTACGATACACAGGAGAAATCCCCCATGAACTATTACGGAGCCAAAGACTTGGCTGACGGCCTTCGCACTGTCCGAAAGAACACTCTAATCATCGCCGAGGAAATCCCCGAGGACCGCTACGGCTTCCGAGCGGCGCCGGAAACACGAACCGTAGCCCAAACACTCACTCACATCGCCGTTGCGGCGAGGATGCCGGAACAGATCCACGCCGTCGAGCGTCGCACCACGCTTGAAGGATTCGACTTTCCCGGGCTGATGCGGAGCATCGTGGCCGAGGAGCAGACTCCTCGCAGCAAGGCGCAGATCATCGCGCTTCTGCGCGACGAAGGGGAGCGCTGGGCAAAGTGGCTGGAGAGCCAATCCGACGACTTTCTCGCCGAGAGGGTTAAGCTCCCCGCCGGCATGACACCACCAAGTAAGACCCGCTTCGAGATGTTGCTGAGCACGAAGGAACACGAGATGCATCACCGCGGCCAACTGATGCTGATCGAGCGGATGCTGGGTATCGTGCCTCACCTCACACGACAGATGCAGGAGCGCATGGCGGCGGCGTCCACCGCTTCGGCTCGCTAGGCTCTGGCAAGGGCCGGGTTCGCCTCTGAGTTGCTTTGGCGAGTGAGACTGTGCGAAACCTGCCATGATTATAGGCGCGAGCGGGGTTTTAGCGGGTGCAAGCGCTGCATGGAGCAGATGGCTCGATACGAAGAGTGAGTCGATACAGGCACCCCAAATGGATACTTCATTCCAAATGTCCGTCGGGAGAATTTTGTTGTCTACGAGGACGGGATCCGGCAGCAAAATGCGACGATCGAAATTGAGCATGCTCCGGTTTCCCTGGGATTGCTGATGGAGTTTGGTGGCCGGTCGCCCGCAATGAACCGGGATCTTGGCGCAGAGGTGTCAATCGCCTCTCGTGCATAAACCAGCCTGCTCTCTGTCAAGAGACTGCTATGGCTTTCGCGCTGAAGCTGGCATTTTTCCAGCGCTGTTTGGAAGCCCGAAGGCGCAGATGGCTATGGCACCTGCTCGAAGCACAGCCCAGCCCTTGCTGCGGACCGGAATGTGATCGACCTTCAATGCCCGTTCGGGCACTGGACTCGAATTTGCGCACTCAGGCATCCCTCGCACCACATCCAGCAACTAAATAATTAGTTACTTCGTCTAACTTCGCGCGTCTAAACCTTAAATAAGGAGAGCTAGAGTGCCGCCAAAGCAGTCCGCAACCTTGACAGAAGCCGAGCTTCGCATCATGGATGCGCTCTGGCGTAAGGGTTCCGGCACGGTCCAGCAGGTGCTGGATTGGCTTCCCTCCACTTTGGCCTATAACTCGGTTCTAACCACAATCCGCACCCTCGAAAAAAAGGGCCATGTGAAGCATGTGAAGGATGGCCGTGCACACGTTTATGAGCCGGCCATCGGACGCCAGGAGGCTACCCGTTCCGAAATTCGGCATCTAGTCGGCCGCTTCTTCCGCAATTCCCATGAGGCATTGGTTCTGAACATTCTGCAAGACGAAGCGATCGACGCCGACGAGCTCAAAAGCTTGCGGCAGATGCTGGAACGGAGCGACGTGAAATGACCGTTTCGGACTTGCAATCCCTGGCGCAACTCTTCACCGGACGGCTGCTCAATACTGCGGCTGAGGGCATTGTTTTGGCGGGCTTGGTATGGGTGTTGCTTCGCCTGATCGGCCGGCAGAACTCCGGAACCCGTTTTGTCATTTGGTTTTCGGCGCTTCTAGCAATTGTCGCGCTTCCATTTTTTCCCTCGTCAGGCTTCGGTGCCTTGCATTCCCGTGGTATTCCCGCAGCGAACCTAGCTGGAGAAATCACCCTTTCAAGCTCCTGGGCTTTTTGTCTGTTTGCTGCCTGGGCCCTCGGTGCCGCTCTGTTGCTTCTCAGACTGACCGTCGGACTCCGCGGTGTGCGCCACATCCGCAGGAATTGCTCCGAGGTGGATCTCGCTAGTCTCGACCCTGCAATTGCCGGGATCTTTCGAGACTGCGGGTGCCGTCGCCGGGTCAAACTTTGTGTCTCCGGTGACGTAGCTGTTCCGGCAGCGATTGGTTTTGTTCGCCCGGCCATTGTTTTCCCCGCATGGCTCTTGCCGCAACTCTCGCCCGAGGAGATTAAAGTGGTTCTGCTGCATGAGTTCGCGCATCTTCGCCGCTGGGATGATTGGACCAATCTCGCCCAGCAGATTGTGAAAGCCGCGTTCTTCTTTCACCCTGCCGTCTGGTGGATTGAAGGCCGCCTGACGCTCGAGCGTGAGATGGCGTGCGACGACATGGTTTTGGCACAGACGGCGAGCCCCAGAGCTTACGCATCGTCTCTGATCTCGTTCGCCGAGAAACTGCAAAACGCCCGAGCCCTGACGCTGGCACAAGCCCTGGTGAGCCGGATGCGCGATATGTCGCTGCGCGTAACGCAAATTCTCGATACAAAACGTCCGACCCGCACCGAGCTTTGGAAGCCGGTTCTGGGTCTGAGCGCGGGCATGCTGGCGCTCGTCGTTGGCGTGGCTCCTTACGCGCCGCGGTTGGTAGCGTTCCAGACTCTACCGAAGCAAAGGCAAACGCAGCACACTCGCGCGACACAGCGAGCGGCAGACACCGAATTGCCGCCGGCCGCAGACGCGGCCATGAGTCGCACGGTGGCAACGCTTGATCAGCAACGGTCAAGTCTTGCGCCGCGGCCCAGAGCGATTCCGGCGGTGTTCAACCCGCGCACAGCAGTAGTTTCGCTGCAGTTAAAAGCAACGTCTCCACGCAAGCCTGGGGTAATGCGCGCAAGTGCAACGCTAGAACAGCTTCCCATGCAGGAGACAATCGTCATTCTGCAAACCACGCAGTATGACGCTTCCGGTTCCGGGGTTTGGACTCTCTGTATTTGGAGAATAGGAGGAGGAAGGTCGGCTGAGAGGCAGTTGCCATCGGCCATCGTTCTAAGCTCGATTTGAGATTAAATTTTTTTGCTTTTACCAACTAAACATTTAGTTGTTAACAAAGGAGATGAGTAACATGAAAAGCTGGATCAAGTATTGCCAGGCAGCGCTCAACCGGCGCTTCCTTGTCCCTTTGGCCGCAGTCGCGATGGTTTTGTCGGTCACGGCCTATGAGTTTGATAAACCCGTCAGCGCCGCAGCACCCGCCGCAGCCACAACGCCTCTCGACGACAACAGCGTCAGCGCATTGCTTTCACTGGATCGAGCTATGGAGGCCTTGGCCGCACGCGTCACTCCGGCTATCGTCAACGTAACCGTCACCTCCAAAAAATCGGGCGACCACTCGAACCCGGCCGAAAATGGGGACAACAACAGCGACAACGACTCCAACGGCCTGCAGCAGTTCTTCGGGAAACAGTTCGGCTTTGGCCAACACGGCTTTGGCCAACAAATGGGTCCGCAATCCAACATTGAGCACGGTCTGGGCAGCGGTGTGATTATCTCGCCCGATGGCTACATCGTGACCAACAACCATGTCATTGACGGCGCGGTGGATATTCGCGTCACCATGACTGATCGCCGAATCCTCCCCGCCAAGCTCATCGGCGCGGATCCGCTCACGGACCTTGCCGTCATCAAGATTGATGGGGTCAACCTGCCCAGCGTGCCGTTGGGAGATTCCACGCAACTACATCCGGGCCAAACTGTTCTGGCATTCGGCAATCCGTTGGGATTCCGTTTCACCGTGACGCGCGGCATCGTCAGCGCGTTGAACCGTCCCAACCCGTTCGCCGCTGACCGACGTTCGCCTGGCCAGTTCATCCAGACCGATGCGGCTATCAACCCCGGCAACTCCGGCGGCCCGCTGGTCAACGCCCACGGCGAAGTCGTAGGCATCAACACCTTTTTGGTCTCCGAGACCGGAGGCTTTTCCGGGATGGGATTTGCCATTCCCGCCCAGATTGTGAAGCCAACCGTCGACAGTCTCATTAAGTACGGCAAGGTGAGCCACGGCTATATCGGCATTGGCATCAGCGACGTTACTCCCGAGGAAGCCAAGTTCTTCCATGTGGACAATGCTTCTGGCGCCGTCGTCACCCAGGTCGAACCGAACTCTCCGGGTGCAAAAGCAGGCCTGAAGGTCGGCGATGTCATCACCGAACTCAACGGAAAAGCGGTGAGCGACGCAGGTGAGTTGCAAGTCGAAGTGGGACAAAAGCAACCCGAAACCACGCTCCACCTCAAAGCCCTGCGCGACGGCAACCCCCTCGACGTGCCTGTCACTCTGGAGGCGATGGGAAAAGGTAACAACGACAACCAAAGCGCCAATGCCGGCCATGGTAAGCCGCGCTGGGGTCTTGGCCTCGAGGACCTGACGCCTGACGTCCGGGAGCAACTGCAAGCCGGCAACGACGTGCATGGTGCCGTAATCCAACAAGTCACTCCTGGCAGCCCGGCAGATAACGCCGGCCTGCAGCAGGGTGAAGTGATCACGGAAGTTAACCGCCAACCCGTTCATTCCGCGGCCGATGTGCAGAAGGCACTCTCCAGCGTTCCTAAGGACAGCGATGCCCTGGTGCTGGTCTGGTCCAACGCCGGAAGCACTTTCCGTGTCTTGCATCCTACGCAAGGCTAGGCAGACGTCCGGTATGAGGCGCGGGCGTCCCGCTCGCGCCTCAGCTTTTTTCCGCCGCCGCTTCGGGAGATTCGGCGGGAGCGACCAAGACCTTCTACGTTCATAGCACCATCTTGCGCTACTCCATGTCTGGATGGCAAAACAGTGTTCTGAGCAGGACTGATCAGTGCTGCCCGGCTTGTACAGATGCAGGTAAAGGCCAGTCATAAACAAGTTCAATATCACTTTGAGTCAAGCCGAAATTAACAATGAGGAACGAGCGTGGTTTCCCAAACTGTGCAATAGCGACCAGTTTTTCAATCACGGCACTGTCATATTTGAGTTGGGACTTCTTTTGACGGTCCAACGATAGCGGCGCAGCGCCGAGGAGAGTAGACAAATGTCTGTAGAAAATTCTGTGGTCGCGGTTTATCACACTCATACGGATGCGGATCGAGCGGTGAAGGAACTTCAGCGTGGTGGAGTCGACATGCACAAATTGTCGATCGTTGGTAAGGGCTACCACACCGATGAACAGGTAGTCGGCTACTACAACACCGGCGACCGCATGAAATATTGGGGCAAGGTTGGTGCGTTTTGGGGAGGCTTTTGGGGTCTTTTGTTCGGATCAGCTCTGTTCATGATTCCGGGTCTCGGCCCAATTTTGGTGGCTGGACCTCTCGTGGCATGGATCGTGGCAGGGTTGGAAGGCGCCATAGAGGTAGGTGCGTTGGGCGCTTTAGGAGCAGCTCTATTCAGCATAGGCATTCCCAAAGACAGCGTTGTGAAGTACCAAACGGCGCTGACCACAGACCAGTTTCTGGTGATCGCCCATGGAACGGCTGCAGAAGTTGCCAAGGCCAAGGACATCATCGAAAGTACGAATCCTGCACACTCAGCAGTGCATACAGCGGAAGCAGTAGCCGCGTAGTGCCCAAAGCTGCGGAAATGCCGTGGCCCGCTCAACGAGGGAAGAACAATGCTTGCAGATAATCGGCATTACCAGCAGCGCGACGAAGAGGAACGTGAAACGAACTCGGCTGGGCAGTCTGGCGACATTCAGGGCATGTCGCGCCCGGCCGAAGCGGACTCTGAAAGCGTAGAAGAATTAGTAGAAGAGGGAAACGCCTTTGAAGCCTCGATTGTCGATGGTGTGGAGAACGCCAAAGATCCGGATGTCGAAGAGGTTATGACCCGCCAAGTGCCGGAGGACGACGTTCCGGGAGAATATTAGGGACAGGGACTAGCGCGCTGCATAACTCCATGCTCGCGAAATCGAGACAAATTGGCAAATCGAGGAGAAAAATATGTCAAAAACATGGGAGCACTACCAGGGTGCTGCACACCATCATGAGGAAGCAGGCTATCAATTGAAAAAGGCCGCGAAATACCACGAGACCGAGGAGCACGAAAAGGCTGCGCACCACGCGTACCTTGCCCACGGGCACGCCCAGCACGCAGTTCTTCACCAAGTTGCGGCCGCAAAGCTAAATGTCGAGAGGTGGGACGGCTTGGCTACGCCCGGCCCAGGGCTAACGGCTGATAAGAAGACTGCTGCCTAGTCGGGATGCAGCGAACGACGACACGTCCCATAAGCACATCAAGGCTGACCAGGAGAGCCATCATGTCACAGAGAGCACACGAGCAAGCTGCAGAACTCCACAACCTTGCGGCCCACGCGCACGCGGCTGCGGTCGCCCGCGGCAAAGCAGATCACTTGACTGCTCACGAGCTCGGCAAACAGGCGCACGAGCATTCCATGAATGTTCACAAGCTCACCCAAGAGTTGGGCGAGAAAACAGGACCGTTTCAAGGCGCGGAAGCTCCGCCTCAGAAACCGTGACTTGGTCACTCTTGCTCAGAGCGAAGGCGCCACCTGACTTAAGTTCGAGTGGTCGACGACAAGGACAAACAGGGAGGACTACCGATGCTAACGAATGTGAACCAAGTGAAAGGTCTTGTGATCCGGGCCACGGACGGCGAGATTGGAACTGTAGATCAGTTATATTTCGACGACGAGACATGGGCGATTCGCTACCTGACGGCGGCAACCGGAGGCTGGCTCATCGACCGGGAAGTCTTGATCTCACCATTCGCTGTGACGAGCGTGGATTGGCAAGGCAAACGGTTGGATGTGGCGCTGACGAAAAAGCAAGTGGAGAATAGTCCTAACAGAGACACGCAGCGGCCCGTTTCGCGGCAGTATGAGAGCGAATATCTCGGTTATTACAATTATCCGAACTACTGGAGCGGCCCCTTCCTATGGGGTCCCGGGGCCTATCCGTCGAGCTTGTCGAATCGAATCGCGACTCCTAAGGATGTGCTGGCGGAAAAGATCCGGAGAGAGTCGATGGATTCGCATCTACGCAGTACTGGAGCGGTCGCGGGCTATCACATTGAGGCTGAGGACGGCGAGATCGGCCATGTGGCGGGCTTTATCGTAGACGACGAAACCTGGGCCATCCGCTACATTGAGGTGCTAACGCGGAATTGGTGGCCGGGTAAGAAGGTGCTGGTTTCGCCCAGTTGGATTCAGAAGGTGAGTTGGACAGAATCCAAAGTGTACGTCGGTCTCTGGCGGGATGCTATCAAAAGCGCGCCGGAGTTCGGCGAGTCTGCGCCGATCACTCGTGAATACGAAGACCGCCTCTACGCTCACTATGGCCGGCCGCCCTATTGGCTGCAGGACGCGGAACATAAGGCCGCCCTTTCGTTGAGCGGCGTTTAGGTCAGTACAGTCGGCTCCGTCAAAAGGGCGGCCCGTGATTTTCCCCTGCATTGATGGCACACCAACCAACTTCTTCGATTTGATTTGGAGACCGGCATGACCATGCACAATACGGAACATTTGCATCCGAACGGCGAGAGTCATCATGGCCATGGCCAGACTCCGTACTGGCGGCGCGCACATCATGATTGGCGATTCTGGTTCGGACTACTCGCCATGCTAGTTGCTATCGGTATTTACGTCGGAACCAACGACTTGTCGATGGTGCCTTCTGGCCGCCAGAAGCAAATGCCGGCCGGTAGCCGGGTTCCATGAACTTCGCATCGGCAATGTATGAGCGGAAGAAATATCCTCGATCAATCAATTAGGCAGGAGATCAGCATGCAGATCCAAGTCAATACGGACCATACAATCGAAGGTCACGAGGTACTGGCCGAAAGGATCAGGGGCGTAGTCGAGAGTGCGCTGAGCCGAATGAGCGATCACATTACGCGGGTGGAAGTCCACCTAACTGACGAACGCGGCCCTAAGAGGGGTAAGAATGACAAACGCTGCATGATGGAGGCGCGCCTCGAAGGCCACCAGCCCATCGCGGTCACCGACGAAGCGTCGACTCTAGACCTGGCCGTCGACGGCGCCGCAGATAAGTTAGCAAGATTGGTCGAGCATACCCTCAGCAAATTGCACGATCAACGGACTCACAGGACTGATCCTCCTTCGCACGATCCGACATTCTCAGACCAGTCATGATCGACACCACTGTAAACCAGGCAGTCGACGACAGAGAAGGAGCATTGAATCAAGCCCTTCTGTATCCTCTGCGATTCGAACCGATCTATCAGTATCGGCTGTGGGGCGGCCGGCATTTGGCCAGCTTGCTCACCGCTCCCCTGCCCAGTGGTCCTATCGGAGAAGCGTGGTTACTCAGCGATCGCGACGACCATCAGAGCCGTGTCACTGATGGACCTCTCAAGGGACAGACCATCGGTCAATTGCTACAGAAGTTCCCGAAGCAAATTATGGGGAAGCTGGCCGGGCGCTTCCGCCGATTCCCGTTGTTGCTGAAGTTCCTCGATGTACATGAAATGCTTTCGGTCCAGGTACATCCCACAAAAGCGAATACGAACCTGCTGCCGGCGGGCGAAACCCCGAAGACTGAAGCTTGGGTTGTCCTGGAAGCCGGGACACAAAGCCGCATCTATGCGGGCCTAAAGCCAGGTACTACGGAAGCCGGTCTGCGGCGCGCGCTCACGAACGGGACGGTGGTGGACCACCTCGCATACTTAACTCCGAAGCCCGACGACGCCGTTTTCCTACGCGCAGGAACGGTTCATTCTCTGGGCGGCGATCTTGTCGTGTTCGAGATTCAGCAGAATAGCGACGTGACGTTTCGCCTGTA
>PLKR01000450.1:0-4331 GCA_003140655.1 Acidobacteriaceae bacterium
GCGCGCTTTGAGCAGCGCACGTGGACTGGCGCCAGCCGGCAACTCTGCCTTCCAGGTTTCCCGATGAGCCTCCCCGAATGCAGCCAGCGTGCTCTCCAGATCTTTAAGCCGAGCGCGGCACTGCGGGCAGGATTCAAGATGAGCCCGAATCCGACCGCCGGAACCCGAACGCACTTCCCCGTCTGCGTGCAATAACAGCTCATCATCCGCCACATGAAGATCTTCTTCCCTCATGCCCTAGCCTCCATCCGCCCGCCCCAGTCTTTCGAGCGACCGCGCCAATGATGCCGCCACCGATCCCAGGGAAATCCCCAGCGCTTCCGCGATTTCACGGTAGCGCAAGCCCTCTGCCCGCATGCAAAGGCAGCTTTGGTCCTGCTCCGGAAGCGCGTTTACCACAGCCAGCAATCGCTGCTGTCTTTGCCGGCTCCGCAATTGTTCCTCCGGGTTTGGACTCCGGTCCACAGATTGCTGCGGCAAAGTGTCGTCAAATTCTACGATCCGCCGCAGGCGCAGTTGGTTCGCGGCGCGCTGTTTCAACGCCAGATTGCGCGCTACGCGAAATACCCAGCCGCGAAGGTTCTGGCGTGATTTTCCGCGCTGCAAATGCTGGAACAACAGCAGGAACGACTCCTGAATAATTTCTTCCCCATCGTGTACGGATAAGCCCAGAACCAGCATGTATCGCAGAAGCCGGTCGCGCAACTCTCCGAATAACTCGACCACCTCAATTTCGTGAGAAGGAGAAACCCGCGAGCCTGCATCAGCCAGCCTCGAAAGCGGCCACGAGAGAACGGAATCTGAAGAAAACGCCAAGCCACGCACCTTCGCATCAGAAATGCGGGAGAGAAGGTGAGCTTAACACATTCTGTTGCGGTTCTCGCCACCTTGGCCGTTGCCAGCGCGTAAAAATAAACTCTGAACAAATCACACCCGGAAAGAATATTCGATAGTAATGCTTCCCCCTCAGCCTGGCCCACGAAGGCAAAAGAATAAAAATGAATGAGTACGAAGGTAACTTCTGCTGAAGTGCCTCTTCGCCGCAGACTGAAGAAGCGCCAGACCGACCCGAAGCTAGCTCTCCAGAAGGGAACGTATATTTCTTGCATACGCTGAGGTCAATCGAATTGGGTGACAATTAAAGATGAGGAAGACGCTGCTAATTGCCGCACTTCTGTGGGCTCTTCCCATGCTTGCGCAAAGCACCACTGGGGAATTGCGTTTAACCGTCACCGATCCCGCTGGATTGGGCCTGAAGAGCACGGTTGAACTCGTCAGCCAGGGCAACGAGTATCGCCATACATTCACCACGGATGATCAGGGCAACTTGGACGCCAAGCGCCTGCCCTATGGAATCTACCGGGCCCAGATCCGCGCGCAAGGCTTTGCCGAGGTTTCCGAGCCGGTTGAAATACGTTCC
Source organism: Acidobacteriaceae bacterium (assembly GCA_003140655.1). GTDB lineage: Bacteria > Acidobacteriota > Terriglobia > Terriglobales > Acidobacteriaceae > Sulfotelmatobacter. The sequence goes on from PLKR01000450.1 coordinate 1,421, forward strand.
GCAATTCCCCTGGATCGCACGATACGGCTGAAAGTGGCTTCCGTTTCCGAATCGGTCAACGTCAGCGCGTCGCGCACGTTGGTCGATCCATATCGCGCAGGTTCGGTCAATGAGATGGGCTTGCAGACGATTGAGAATCGATTGACCGCGCTGCCCGGCCGCTCCATGCAGGACTTGGTGAATTCAGAACCCGGCTGGCTTTACGAGGGCAACTCGGTGCTCCACCCGCGCGGATCGGAATATCAGACGCAATTCGTGGTCGACGGCATCCCGCTCACCGACAATCGTTCGCCGAGCTTTGGCCCGGAAGTCGAAGCCGACGACGTTGATTCCCTCAAGATTTATACCGCCGGCATTCCCGCGGAATTTGGCCGGAAGATGGGCGGAGTCGTTGAGGTCAATACTCTCAAAAGCGCAGATCCGGGGTTCCACGGACAACTCACTCTTTTCGGCGGCGCCTATGATACCGGCGGAATCAATACCCAGGACCAATACACATGGAATAAGAACACGTTTGGCCTGAGCGCCTCCGGCAACATGACGGGGCACTATCTCAACCCGGTGGTCCCTCAGAATTACACTAACGACGGCACTACCGGCAGCTTCTCGGTCAGCTATGAGCGGGAACTCACGCCGAAAGACCGGCTCACTCTGATTGTCCGCCATGAACTCGCGCGCTATGAAATCCCCAACGAATTTGTGCAACAGAACGGAGCCTACGTGCCGAACGCGGACAACACCGTGGGCTGCCCACCCGTTCCTCCGGCAGATGAGCCGAGCGATTGCGTGTTCATTCCTGGGACCCAGCTACAGACGGGCGACAACTTTGAAACCATAGGGAGCGTCGCCTACCAGCACATTTTTTCCTCCGAAGCGATAGGCTCGCTGCGCGGAATGGCCCGCGATAACTCCAATGATTTTTATTCCAACCCCTCGTCATGGCCCCTAATCGCAACCCAGCACAATGACTTCAAGGAGATCTATTTCAACGGCAACTTCTCCGTTCATCACGGCAGCCAGGAATGGAAGGCGGGCCTCGAATCCGACGCGATATTCCTGCACGAAAACTTCAGATACCTGATGCCGGACTGCGCCGATCCTTCAGACCCTCAATGCCCTATCAATTTGGGGATCTTAGACGCTGGTGCCACAACCTTTGCCTTTACCGGCAGCCGTCCGGATCTCGAACAATCGGCTTATGTTCAGGACTTAATCCGTCTCGGCAACTGGACGGTTAACGCGGGGCTGCGGTGGGACCACTACCAATTGCTGTTGAACCAGAACGCGCTGAGTCCGCGTGTCGCCATCTCCCGTTACTTCCCCTCTCTCGGCGTGAATCTTCATGCCTCCTACGACCGGATCTTCCAGACGCCGTCCTTTGAAAACATTCTCTTGGCCAGTTCTCCGGCTGCGGAGGCTCTGGATACCAGCGTTCCCGCAGTGCAGCTGCCGGTCCAGCCTTCCCACGGGAACTATTATGAATTGGGATCGACGAAAGCGTTCTTCGAGAAACTGCGACTGGACGCGAATATGTTCCGCCGTGACGTGAACAATTACGCCGACGACTCTCAAGTTCTGAGTACCGGGATCAGCTTCCCCATCGCGTTTAGGAAAGCCATTCTCTATGGTGCGGAGGTGAAGTTCGAAGTTCCACACTGGGGGCGCTTTTCCGGTTTCGCCAGCTACTCCTACATCGTAGGGAATGTCTGGAACCCGGTAACGGGCGGTCTGTTTCTTGGGGATGACGCCTCCGGCGCCACGTCCCAGCTAACCGGACATTTTCCCGACTCGCAGGACCAGCGGAACACGGTGCGCGTCCGCGTCCGCTATCAGGTTGCCCCGCGCTTGTGGGTCGCCGTGGGCGCCGATTACAACAGCGGACTGCCCTTTCAACCTGATTTAACTCCTCAGCAATACGCCACGGAATACGGTCAAGTGGTGATTAATCACCTCAATTTTAATCTCGGCCGCATCAGTCCATACTTCACGCAGAATGCTTCGGTGGGAGCCGATCTCTACCAGCGGGAAAAACGCTCGGTGCGCTTGCAGGCTGACGTCCAGAACCTGAGCAATGAGCTAGAAGTAATCGATTTCGGAGGGCTGTTCTCCGGCAACGCACTCGGCCCGTCGCGCCAATATACCTTTCGCCTTGTATCGACATTCTAGGGGCCGGAGCGGTTCATGGAGGGACAGCCGGGGTTCATGTGGGGACAGCCGCCCTCGGCTGTCCGCAGGGCGCAGCCCGGCCCCGTGATGCGTATCAGGGTATGCCTTCAGGCGTGCCAAAGAGCCAAGCGATGGACCCCCTTGAGCCGCTGGCGCCTAACGACACCCCTCACGCTCGCTTGAAGTACTGCACTGCGCGCTCATGCTTCTGCGCCGCCGCGCGCGATGAAAATGTACCGAGGTTCTTCCGTTTCCCAGTCTTAGAATCTTTCTTGCGGGAATACAGCCGATACTCGCCGGATTGTAGTTTGCGAATCATGCAGAAGAAGATGCTCAACCTGCGTTCGCCGGTTGGCAAGGAAATAGGACGCTGGCGCGCCCGACTCCAAAATCGTCTCGAACCTTAACTCCCCGCAACCATCTCCTTGGGAGCACCACCGTCCACGTCGGCCTGATTGAATACGACGTTCGCTCCCATATGTGCTGGCCGTGAGGCCAGCATCTGCTCCTTGCGGTAAACCAGATTACTGGCGTTAAACGTAGCCAGCTCAAACCCATGCCCATGCGTAATTGCGTCGGTCGGACAAGCCTCCACGCAATACCCGCAAAAGATACATCGATTGTAATCGATGTTGTAGACCTTCGCATAGCGTTCGGCGCCGCTTACGCGGTGTTCGGCGGTGTTGTCGGCGGCCTCGATGTAGATGCAGTTCGAGGGGCAGTTGGCGGCGCAGAGGAAGCAGGC
>PLKR01000450.1:4345-14149 GCA_003140655.1 Acidobacteriaceae bacterium
ACCGTGGTGGGCTGGAACATCTCCAGGAAGGTGATGCTCATGCCCTTGGCGATGGCGGCGATGTTTTTCAGGACCGGCATGTGCTCTTAGTATACCGAAACCAGGGCTGGTATTCACTTTCCTAACATTATTGGGTAGTGGTGCAGTTTGGTAAGGAAGCGAGCCAAATGCGCGATTATTGTGTCGCAAAGAACGCGATACTTCGCGCGGCTCGCCCAGATTCCCTCGGCAAGCTCGGGACAGGCTCTTCGCTGCGCAAAGAACGCTTGCTCAGGATGACAATCAAACTGCACCACTACCCATTATTGTGGACGTTCATTTGGGAGCTTCGGCCCTACTTGTATGGAACGAGGGTCTTCACGTTGTCTTGGGGCGAGATGCGGCTCACATACCCGATCGCGCCTGGAGTGGCGGCCACGTATTCGATGAGTGCGGCTTCGGAATCGCAGGTCTTGGGCATAGCGCCCTGTCCGGTAAAGACCGCCTTCTGCCATCGCAGGCGGAATTCCTGGGGACTCTCGCCGAGGTAATTTTTCAAGAAAACCTCTTGCGCTGGCCCTCCTCTTAGAACGACTGGCAGGGCATGGAATCCATCGGCGAATCTGGTTTTGGCCCCTAGAAATATGGCGCGCAGATCGGCAGGGCTGATGGCGGAAATCTGCACGCCCTTATTAGCCACCAACACGACATCCTGAGCTCTGGCCGCGGACCAGCCACTCATGAAACCCAACAGCAGGATTAAACAGCGAGTTTTGCTCATGGCGTTTTATCTCCCGATACGGCGCTACACGGACGGCCCCGCAGCTAGAAGGTGAAACCGATCTTGGCTGCCAACATATTCGAGTTTGGCCTCAGGCCATTTGGGTTGGTGCTCTCGTAGTAGCCAAGTCCGGTTCCATGCAGGAAATGGCCCTCGATCTTGCCATAAAAATAAGAGTTAAAGTCGTAGCGTCCGGACACCACCCAGTCTTTCGAGTAATTTGCAGGCAGAGCCGTGTCCAGCGCTTTGTTGACATAGTGGCTGTAATAGCTTCCCGCCTGAAATCTTTCCGTGATTCGATAACTGCCCATCACAAACCAGGAGCGCTGATCCTCAGGAAGTGGAATCACCTCGGGTCCGATGGCCAGAACGGCATTCGCCGGCGTCCTTCGGTATTCTCCCGCGACGTAGAATTTTCCTCTCTCGAACTGGGCATACGGTGAGGTTACGAGAAGCGAAGGTATTTGCAGGGTGCCCACAGAGGCCGTGCCACTCAGGGCCTGGACAACCGCGCTGGCCCCAACGGTCAATCCCCGCAACGGAGCTTGCCAGCGCAAATCGCCGCCATAGGTCTTGCCCTGCGGCGGGGTTGCGAACGTGAGCCCATCCTCGGCGAGTTGTTGGACGTATCCGCCATTTGAATCGAGGATGCTCTCTCCCGCGAACCCGCGGTAAAGCAGCTTGCCGCCGCGATCCCCAAGGGGCAGTTCGCCGTATACCTCGCCGCCAAGATGCGCCAGCAGAAAACTCTTGTTGTCGGCTGGATAAACGGATTGTGGCAGGAGTATCCAGAGGAAGATGGCGTCTACATCCTGGGAATCGTTGAACAAACCAAGAGCGGTCTTGACCTTGCCCGCTCGAAAGCCAAAGTAGTCGTTGACTTTGTAGTCTCCCGATGCCCAATCGACCTGAACATTCGGGCCGCCGAGTTCTCCCAATTGGTACATGTGCAACTGGATTCCGACTCGCAGGTTATTGGTGAGGGGGTCGGAGAAGCTGGCAGCGCCGTCGGTCCACTGCAGGCTGCCAGAGGTCGATTGCATGGTTAAGTAATTGTTATGAGAGCTGAAGAGGAAGCCCTGGGTGACAAACCCGTGGATCTGAATGCCCGATAAGTCCTGTGCGTACAGAGTGCCCGTCCAGATGCAGACGAGAAGGAACAGCGACATTCGTCGAGGCATAGAGTGCCCTCCTGACGCTTTCCAGATCGGCGGTGCTCTTCCACCTCTATAGCTCGCAGACTCGCACGAAAGGGAGCGCCAAAATGAGGGGGATATAAGGCTCTGGATTCGGCACGGAAGTGGGCGAAACGACAGATTACCGAGCGAACAATCTTGAGCGAACAATGTCGAGCCGAACAACAAAGCATAACGCCGGATGGATACGATCGCGTTAAACTGGCTATCAGCTACTGGCAATTGTTCCCATGCGCGTGCGCGTTCTCTTTTTTGGGATGTTGAAAGATTTCGCAGGCGAATCCAGCGATTTGCTGGAGCTGCCTGAGGGGGCGCTGGTGCGCGATGTGCTTGCGCACTACTCGTCGGAGGTTCCGCGGATAAAGGAGTCGCTGGCTTCGCTGGCCGTGGCGGTTAATCAGGAGTATGCCGGAGCAGAGACTGCGCTGAAGCCGGGTGACGAAGTGGCATTGCTGCCGCCTGTAAGTGGTGGGTCGGAGGGCGAGACGCCCTCCGGACAGCCGGCCGGACGCCGGCGCTACTCCTCACGCTCCTCGATTGTTCGTGATGTGATTGACACGCAGGACGTCGTTAGGAACATCAAGAGCAGCGAGGACGGGGCTGCCGTGGTGTTCGAGGGCGTGGTGCGCAACCAGACGCGCGGGCGCAAAACGCTCTATCTCGACTACGAGGCTTATGAGGAAATGGCGCTGGCGCAAATGGAAGGCCTGGCCGAGCAGGCGCTGAAGCAATTCCAAGTGCGCGAGGTTGCGCTGATACACCGGCTGGGGCGGCTGGAGATCGGCGAAACCAGCGTGCTGGTCGTGGTGGCCTCGGCCCACCGCGCGGCCGCGTTCGACGCTTGCCGCTGGCTGATTGATACGCTCAAACGCACGGTTCCGATCTGGAAGAAAGAGTATTTCGAGGATGGAGCGGTGTGGGCGGACGGCGAGGCATTTCCCGAGGAAATTCCCCGCGCTCAAGGCAGCCCCGGAGGGGAGGGTGCATCTAAGTGAGCGGGCTGGGCAGCGGTGGCGCAGAGGAGTTGCAGAGTTTTCCTTCCCTTCGCTGAGGATGACAAAGTTCTTTTCCCAGACGCTGGTCCGCGCGGGTGAGGTTACAGACTCGCGAAGGTATACTTCCTTTACTGAATGAGAAAATCCGCCACTGTGATTTTGTTGTTGCTGGCCTGCGCTGCGTGTGCGCAGCAGGCTCCGGCGCAGAAGCAAGCGACGCCCGAACCGGAAACCACGCTCAAGGTCGACGTAAAGCTGGTCAATGTGTACGTGACCGTGACCGACGCTCACGGCGCGCCGGTTGCCGGGCTCAAGAAAGAAAATTTCGTGGTGCAGGAAGACGGACGTGACCAGACGATCTCGGTTTTCGACAAGGAATCGGCGGTGCCGCTTTCGATTGCGCTGGCCATTGATACCAGTCTGAGCACGCGTCACGACCTGCCGCTGGAGCAGGCTTCGGCCAAGCGTTTTGCGCATGCGATCCTGCGGCCGGTGGACGCGTTGTCAGTGTATGGCTTTAGTGAGAGCGTGTCGCAGGCCACCTCTTACACCGCAGATTTGAAGCGCATCGACGAGGGCATTGACCACATCCGGCTGGGCGCGGCCACGGCGCNNGCCGAAGAGGCCGAAGCTCTGGTCTACAGCATCATCGTGGTGCCTATCGAGAACAGCGCGGGCCGCGAAACCGGGGGCGAGCATGCGCTCATCCAGCTCTCGGAAGACACGGGAGGGAAGTACTACTATGCGACTTCGATCTCGCAGCTCGACGATGCCTTTCGCCAGATCAGCGACGAACTCCGCACGCAATACTTGCTGGCCTACTATCCGTCGCAGCGCACGTCGAACTCGCAGTTTCGGCGCATTCAGGTCGGGGTTACAGGACCGGCCGAGGCGGCGGCATACCACGTGCGACATCGGGCCGGTTATTACACGGTGAAGTCGGACTTCTGAAGGGTAGTGGCCAGTTGCCAATAAAACCGGCATCTGATTGACAAGGATAGTGGATGGTTTGGTATTGTCGGGACTTGCTCAGACATGACTAAAGGATTGCTTCTCCATCCCAAGAGTCAACTTGGCTTCGCGGGTACTTGCTTTTGAGCCGAGATTGCCAGCGCCAAGTTGAGATGCGCAGGTTCTAGTCCCATCGAACGGCGATTGCCGATCCAACATCCGAGTTTTCTTGAAACGGGAACTTTAAGAGAGGTTCAGTGAATAGTCCGAATGGAAGGTTTACGATCTTGAACTGCAAATCCTCTCGCCGTTTAGCCGCGCGAGTCGCGGTGTTCGCGATAGTGACCTTGCTGGCCTCGCCGTTGCTGATGGCTCAGACGGTTGGCACGGGGAGCATTGTGGGCATTGTCTTCGATCCGTCGGGTAAGGCGCTCGCCGGCGCCAGGGTGGAGATCACGAATAAGGCGAGAGCTGCCGTGATCCATGTCACGACCTCGGCGGCAGGATTGTACTCGTCGGGACCGATTCAGCCGGGAGATTATGTGGTGCGGATCGAGGTCAAGGGATTCAACCCGACAGCGCTGCCCGTGGTGGTTCACGTCGGCAATACAACGAGCTGCGACGTGAAGATGCTGGTGGGGCCGGAGAGGCCGCAGAGGCCCCAGGTTGAGGTTCCGGGAGGTACGGCCGTCAACATCGAACAAGCGACCGTGCAAAGTGTGGTCGACGGGGACAAGATTGAGAAACTGCCGATCGGCGGGCGAAATTTTCTTGACCTGGCCCAGCTTGAGCCAGGGATCCAGATGCAGGACGGCAGCGTCTTTGGTGCGAGCAAGAATGGGCTCTCCTCGATTTCATTTCTCAACCGGTACGGCCGCGGGGAGAGGATTGAAGTGGATGGGGTCGACGTCAGCGATGAGACGGTGGGCACCACGACGCAGAACATTCCCGCGAGCGCGATCGAGGAATTTCAGCTTGGCCAGTCGATGCTCGACTTCTCAACGGGACTGACCTCCTCTGGTGCGGTGAATGTTATAACCCGGTCCGGAAGCGATCAGATACACGGAGCGGTGTTTGGGGTGTACCGCGGCGATCAGGGTGCGGCGGCCCTGCCTGATTCCTCGACGTCTTCTTTTCAGCGGGAACAATTTGGCGCAAATGCGGGAGGGGCGATCATCAAGGACAAAGTCTTCTGGTTCGCTGACGCCGAACGCACGCAGCAGAATCTCACTGCGACCGAGCCGTTTAGCTACCCTTTTAATGGGCTGAACACGACCCTCGCGCAGCCCTACCGCGAGTTTGACACGGATGAACGTGTGGACTGGAACATGAGGGGCAGCACGCGAGCGTTCTATCGTTTCAATTTCTTCCAGAACAACGATCTGCGCCCCAATGGCACCGCCAGTTCCACGCAACAATTCCGTAACACTAATAACACTGCAACGAACGCGTTGGGCGTCGACTTCAGCACTGGCGTGTACGCGCACAGCTTGCGCTTTGAATATCTCAAGCTTCGTAATGCTGTGGCGGATGCCACGAGTAGTCTCAGCGGGGCCGATAATCCCATACCTGGGATAGGTATCAATGTTGGCGCGTCAACCGCGGGGAACTGCATTCTCAGCAACGGCGGCAGCTATTGCGCAGGGCCAAGCTGGCTGGCGCCACAGCAAACGATTCAGTCGGACAAACTGGCGAGGTACGACGGCAGCAGGGTGATGGGCGAGCACATCATTCGATACGGGATTGCGTTCAATCGCATCGACGGCGCCCGCTTGGCGGCCTTCTCCGCGTTTCCGCAGGTGGGAACGACCTCGCTGGCGGGATCGACTTCGTCCGATCCAACCTCTTATCCTGCGGATTGGGTGAGCTTGGGGAATGGGATTGGATTCTCCACTGCGAAAGCATCGTTTGGCTTTCCTGGTGGAGGACTTGGCCCGGACAACCGGGTGGAAATGTACGTTGGGGATGCGTGGAAGTACAGCCCGAGATTGACTTTGACGTATGGCGTGCACTACGTGCGTGACACGGGGCGCACGGATAGCGGCCTAGGTACGTTGCCGGACCTGAATCAGTGGTTGCCGGGGTTGGGCGCCAAAGTACGCAATCCGAACCTGAACTTCGCGCCGCAATTCGGCTTTGCCTGGGATGCGGGGGGCGACGGCAGGACTGTAATCCGGGGCGGTGCGGGGTTGTTCTACGCGAACACGATCTGGAACAGCACGCTACTGGACAGCCCGGCCCGTTCTACGAAGGGAATTTTCGCCGATGCTCCGGAAGTTTGCTCTGGAGGGGTGGCTGCACCATTCGCCTGGCCTACCAGTCTGGCAGGGGTGACTTCCATTGCCGGAGGTGCGGCTACGGTTGTGACTACTCCGGCCGGTCCGCAGGCGCGACCCACCTTCTGCGGACAGACCATCTCGAACGTCGCGCCTGAAATTCTGGCGCTCAGCGGCGCTTACCAGGCGGCGGCCGCGACCGTTGCCGGGAGCCAGCCGAATGGCAACTTCGTGGGTACCGCACTATCGGCACTGAATCCCAGCTATGACCTTTTCTATCCGAACTACCGCACGCCGCGTTCGTGGCAAATGAACCTCGGCATCCAGAAGGAAATTCGCCAGGGAACGGTGCTCAGTGTGGATTACATCCGCAACATCGGCGAGCATTACCTGATCGGCCAGGACGTCAACCACAGCGGAGCGGCGCGCAGCTTTAATCAAGCCAATGCCGTTGCCGCCCGGGACGCTGCCCAAACGGCCGCTGGCTGCCCCACCGGGTTTGGTCAGGCTACGTGCATGATCGTAGCGTTGGGCCAAGCGGGGGCTCAGGCGGCTTACTCTATGGCGGGGCTCGATTCGAACCTGCAGGCGGCGGGCGGCGGGCCTTGCTCCTACTGCGCGTTTCCGGGAACGACCCCGATCACTAGCAACAGCGGAGCGGTGGGCGGGGTCGACATACTTTTTCCTGACGGGCGCTCCGTCTACAGCGGGGTGCTTGTGAAACTGGTGACGCGGATCGATAATCCGCTGCGGGGCGTGAAGGCTGCGAACCTCCAGGTCTCCTATGCGCTCTCCCGGTTCGTCAGCCAGGCCCAGGACGAGGACGCTATCAACCTGGCGACGGACAACGACAATCCGACCAGGTTCACCGGACCGGACGCCCTGGACCGGAAACAGCAAATCTCATTTGGTGGAACTTTCGATCTGCCGTTTTACACGAAGCTGAGCATGGTCGGACATTTCTACAGCCCGCTTCCGCAAAACCTGCTGCTCCCGGAACTGACCAACGGGGGCGAAATCTACGCCAGCGACTGGCTGGGAGCTGGGCTGGGTTCCGCCGGGGCACCTGAGCCTTTGCCGGGAACACAGATCGGCCAGTTCGAGCACAGCACCAACATCGACAATCTGCAAGCCGTACTCAACAGCTACAACCACACTTATGCCAACAACTTGACCCCTGCCGGCGCGTGCCTGGTCGGAAACAACGTGCCTGCCGGCGACCACTTCACATGCCCGGGGCTACTCTCCGGTACGCCGGTTATGACCCCTGGCGATATGGTCGCTCTCGGCTGGGTCATGCCCACGGTGGGTTCGGTTGCTCCCTACGCGCTGGGAATTCCATGGTTGAAGTCAATGGATTTAAGGGCCTCGCGGCCAATCAAGATTAAGGAACGCGTGGTTATCGAGCCGAGTGCCAGCGTTTTTAACGTCTTCAACCTGGTCAACACGTTCCTGCCGGGCAACCTGCCAGGAGCTTCGTTGCTCCCCGGCCAGAACGGTCTGTTGGCGCCGAATGTGTTGGGCGGAGTCAGTTCGATTTCCGGTTTTGCCCCGTTCCGAGCGGGTTTCCGGTCGGGAACCTATGCCATGGGTGCTCCGCGCGTGTTTGAATTCGGATTGCGCATCAGTTTCTAGTGTCGAGTTGCACAGCTGGCGGACAACCGGGCTGTGGCGCTGTGTCGCCCCAGCTTTTCCCGAATGACGGCGAGCCAGGCAGAAAGCTGCTCCCGTGTACAATGTTCGGATGCCTTTCCGCGCGCAGGGAAATCCCAACGCCGCCAAGCACGGCCGCACCCCGCCCCCCGAAGAGACCTTCGAAGAGGCCAGCTTCCTGAAGAGTCTGGGCGAGAAGCAGAAGCCAGTCAGCGTCAAGCTGATGGACGGACAGACGGTCAGCGGCTGGATCGAGTATTACGACAAGCACATGGTGCGTCTGACGCGCGAAGGCGCTCCCAACCTTTTCATTTTCAAGCACGAGATCATGTACATCGCCGAGGACGGCGGGAAGAAGAAGTAGCTTGGGTCTTAGGTGTTAGGTCTTGGATCTTAGGATTTTTTGACTCGCTGACCGTTTCTAACGCCGCTGTTTGATGCTGCAAGACCCAACGCCTAGGACCTGACACCTGAGACCTGAGACCCAACCAGTGCCTAACTCCAACGACAGCTTTCTTCCTGCCATGTCGGGCATCGCTCGCGAAGCGGGCGCATTGCTGATGCATTATTTCCGGCAGCACTTGAAGATCGAATACAAGGGCGACGCTGACTTGGTAACGGCGGCCGACCGGGCTGCCGAAGTGTTGATCCGCGACCGCATCCGCGAGCAGTGGCCCACGCACGACGTTCTGGGTGAAGAGCAGGGACTTAGCGATCAGGGCAGCGATTATCGCTGGTATGTAGATCCGCTGGATGGCACGACGAACTTCGCGCATGGGTATCCTATGTTCTGCGTCTCCGTGGGATTGGAACATAAAGGCCGGCGCATCGCCGCAGTGATTTACGATCCTACGCGCGATGAACTGTTTTCCGCGGAGCACGGAAGAGGCGCCCATCTCAATGACGAGTGGATCCATGTCTCGAAAACGGCTGCGCTGAAGGAATGCTTGCTGGCCACAGGCTTTCCCAGCCATAAGCGGCACAAGAATCCGAATATTTACTTTTATCACCAGATCACACTGCATACCCACGGAGTGCGCCGGGCGGGATCTGCTGCACTCGATTTGTGCAACGTCGCCTGCGGCCGTTTCGACGGTTTTTGGGAGTTCAATCTCAATCCGTGGGACACGGCAGCAGGAGTGTTGATCGTCGAAGAAGCGGGCGGCAAAGTGACGCGCTTCGATGGGTCGCCATTTGAACTCAGCAGCCGCGAGACTGTGGCTTCGAACGGGCTGATACACGATGCGCTGCTGCGGGAGTTCGAGGACATTTTTGCAGGGCGGGGACTGGAGGCTTTGCCCGATCCGCGCTTGTACGAGAGATAGTGCTCCTATTGTGGTTTGGACCTTGAAACATAGAAGCACAGGGGAGCGCAGAGGTCGTCAGATCGATTAAACCCACTTACTCCCGCCGCGTTACAATAATTGGGGAGTAGCTGCGTCCGCACGCAGCTCCCCCATATTTCCTAAGCTCCTACAGGTTCAACGTGATCAACTCTCTTCTGGAACGCAAAATCGAAAAGCGGCCCGATAAGGTCCGGCTACAAGGGCGCATTCTTTTTCTCACCGAAGATCCGGAACTCATCAAGCGTCAACTCGCGGGTGAAGACCTGGCCTGGGATACGAAGAATCCGGCCAACAATCCGAAGCTGCGCGACGACATCTCGACCGATGAGATCACTCCGGCGCACTACTGCTTTTACTTCGATGAGACGCTGGGCGAGATTCCTTATTTGGGGCTGAAGTGCGGCAGTGTGACGCCGATTGGGCGCGGCGACGTGAAGCGCGGCGGGTTTGTGTGCGCGGTGAGCGGAAAGCGGCGCGGTAAAGGATCGAGCCGCGAGCAATCGCCTTATGCCGAGATGTGCGCCGGCATCCGCGTGGTGATCGCCGAGAATATTGAACGGATCTATAAGCAGAATTGCCAGAACCTGGGCGTGCTGACTTCGACGGACTTTTCGCTGATCGACAGGA
>PLKR01000488.1 GCA_003140655.1 Acidobacteriaceae bacterium
GCCTTCAATGAGAGAGCGGTTCGGAGCAGACCGCGCAAGAACGCGGACGCCAAGAAGTACGCCGAGCAGCAGGCGGGCAGTATCGCTTGCGTCGAGGCCACGCGGCGTTGTTCCATCAGCTTGCGCGGCAAGAATGCATCTTTTGAAGAATGCTTCGATCTCGCCAAATTGTTTGGCGATCACGGCACCGAGTTCCCTTTGATGTGGAGCCACCTCAAGCGCGGAGTTTACGAGGAAACACCCTTTGCGTTCTCGATCATTGATCGAATGGTCGATTATCTCGGCAAAGAACTGTTGGATGGCCCCTTTAGGAGGCAGCGAAGACTCCAGCCGGTGGACTAGGTCACGCGCGTTGCAATCCAGATACCGCTCCAAGGCGCGCGCGAAAAGTCTCTGTTTGTCCCCGAACGCGTTATAGAGGCTCGGCGCCGACATACCCATCGATGCCGCGAGATCGCGCATCGAAGTGGCCTCGTAGCCGCGCTGCCAGAAGCAATTCATCGCCGACTGCACGGCGTCCGTCTCATTGAATTCTCTTGGTCTGGCCATCCGATCCCGCTGTGAGTGCGCCCCGCCTCGTCAAGTCAATCGACCCATTGACATTATTTAACGGTCGTTACAAAGTATCTAACGATCGTTACAGAATGTCCAGAGACCCGATGGCCGAAAACTCTTTTCGGCGCTCGTTTTCCGACGCTCAGTCGCCACACCGGATCTCGGCAGCCACTCACGAATTCAGAGCGCGAACAGCGGAACGCTTGGCAAAAATGGGAGACTCACATGTCGCTACAGGACAAGCTCGACGCCTTCAAGGCCGATTTTGAGGGCAAAAAGGCACCGCCCGAAGTGGTCGCCGTCATGCACAAAGCTACCGCTGACCTGATCGCTTCTGGTCAGGCCGCACGGACGCTCAAGGTGNNCTGGTGTTGACTTTTTATCGTGGCATCTGGTGCCCTTACTGCAACATGGATTTGCAGGCGATCGAAGCCGCCGCCGAAGAAATCCGCGCGCTTGGCGCTTCCTTGGTCGCGATCTCGCCGCAGACCGCGCCGAACCGCCGCAAGTCGGAGCGAGAAAACGCGCTCAGCTTCCCCATACTCAGCGACCACGGCAATTCGGTTGCGAATGAGTTTGGATTGCGCTTCCGCCTCCCAGACGATCTGATCGCCGTCTACAAGGGCTTCGGCAACGACCTGACCGTTGGCAATGGCGAGGACAGCTGGACGCTGCCGATGCCAGCGCGTTACGTCATTGCGACCGACGGCGTCATTGCTCATGCCGAGGTCAATCCTGACTATACGCGTCGCCCGGACCCCAGCGAATTGCTGCCGGTACTGCTGCGCCTTCGGACTCATGCCGCGGCGTGAACAGCTGACGACACCCGCTTTCAAAGCCAGAAACGCTCGCAAATTTCGAGTCTTTCGAGTGTCATCGAAGGAGACCACTACGGGCGAATTTGAGGGCAAAACATCGCCGCACGACGTTCCGGGAGGGGACATGGTTCAGCTTGTAGATAGCGACATCAGAACTCGCGAGGTGCTGGGCTGGAAGGGCCTCCACGTGCTTCATTTCATGGAGTCATCGTGCTCGCAGAAGCTTCGTATTTTCTTGAACCTCAAAGGCATCGAGTGGGAATCCCATCTCGTTGACTTGTTTACCGGCGAGAATTTCCGCGCGTGGTTTCTCGGCATCAATCCGCGCGGTCTGGTTCCAGTGCTGGTGCACGACGGTGTGGTACACATTGAGAGCAATGACATCATCCAATATCTCGAAAAGACTTTCCCGGCGCCGAAGCTCATTCCGGCAGGGTACGAGAACGAGGTTGCGGCACTGCTCAAGCACGAGGACGACCTCCATCTCGACCTCCGCACATTAAGCTTTCGGTTCGTGTTCGCGCCGCCCGGGCCGCCAAAGCCCGCCGAGTCGCTCAAGAGCTATGCGCTTAACGGCTCGGGTATGGTGCGGGGCAGCAAGGATCACACCAGGGAGATTCAAATCGAATTCTGGGAACGCGCCGCCCGGGAAGGCTTCACCGATGAGAGGTCGCGCGCCTCGGCGCAGAAATTCCGCGCCGAGTTCGAGGAGCTCGACAAACGGCTGGCGAAGCGTCCCTATCTGATGGGCGACACTCTGAGCGTGCTCGACATCGCTTGGTTTATTTACGCGCACCGGCTTTCGCTTGCCGGGTATCCGTTCGCGCGGCTGCATCCGCGCGTCAACGCATGGGTCGACAGGCTTCGAGCGCGTCCAGAGTTCGCAAGGGAAATCGCGATGCCGCCGGAATCTGTGACCCGCCTTGAGGCTACGCACCGCGCGCACGCAATGGCAGGAAAGATGCTCGAAACGGTGGCGGGGTTTTAGACGTGTTGATCNNAAAAACCGGGAGGAAACTAACATGTCAGGTACCAAAGAACGGTCAGTGTTACTGGTAGGCAGCGTGCCGCTTGAGTCGTCGAAAGCTGTATTCGAAGCCGTCGGCACAAAGCTAGGAAAGGTCATCAAACGCATCCCTGATGGCGAGACAGGAGCGCGCAAAGATTGGGTCGTGTGGCAAGGCGATGTGTTCAAGAACGCACAGGGGCTCGAACCCGGCAGCACACGAGAACTCCAGGGAGGCTATCGTTTCATCCTCTACAAAGTAAAGCCTGGGGAAACTGTTAAATTTGGTTCACTGGGGTACGCCGCCGCAGCAATTCGGTCGTATGAGGATTTCAAACGGGCTCGCTCCGAAGGCAAGATTCCGACGGGAACTCGTTTTCAAGTCAGTCTGCCCACGCCAATCGCGGTAGTGATGACGTTTAGCGATCCTCAAGCCATTCAGAATATCTGGCCGATATATGAGAAACGCCTCAATGAGGAGGTTGACGAAATGGCGAAGGCCATTCCGCACCGAGATCTCGCCATCCAGTGGGATATTGCAGCCGAGATTTGCTTCGTCTTGGAAAACCCCGACATGGCAAAGGTGATTCCCATGGAGGTACTGGTCGCCGCGATTGCAAGGGTTAGCGAGCATGTGCCGGCCGAGGCCGAATTGGGGCTGCACCTTTGCTACGGCGATCCAGGCCACAAGCATGTCGTGGAGCCGAAGGACACCAAGCTCATGGTCGATTTTACCAACCAGCTAGTGGCCGCGATCAAACACCCGATCGCGTGGGTCCATATGCCGGTACCGCGGGAGCGAGAGGATGTCGCTTATTTCGCGCCGTTGAAGGGATTGAACCTCGATCCCAAAACGGAACTCTATCTGGGGCTTCTGCATCGCACGGATGGCCTTGCCGGCGCAAAGCGCCGACTTGCCGCCGCGAAACAAGTCGTAACCGATTTCGGCATAGCCACCGAGTGTGGCTTCGGTCGCCGGCCGCCCGAAACGGTTTCGGACTTAATCGAGCTGCATCGCGAGATGGCGCATGCGGGCTAGCGTGGCTCCAAAGCACCTGAGCATTCGCTTCTACTTGCTCGAGCGCCTTTCGGCCGGATGGAATTGAACAAGGAGAAAAGGCGATGGCTGCTGAACCGGTTCCCGCGCAAAAAGCGCCCTATGGCGTCAATGTCGAAGCAGGGAAGGACTATTGGTGGTGCGCCTGTGGGCGCAGCGCGAGGCAGCCATTCTGCGACGGCTCGCACAAATCCATTGGCTTGGCACCACAAAAGTTTACCGCAGCTGAGACCAAGCAAGTGTGGTTGTGCGGCTGTAAGTCCAGTGGCAATAGGCCGTTTTGCGATGGATCGCACAAGAACATGTGAGCGAGGTAGTGAAATGGGCGTGATAGTCGATGGCGTGTGGACTGACGGGGAGCTTCCGCAGGAGTACGGAGACGGCGGCCGTTTCAAGCGCGCGGAAAGTCGATTCCGCGACCGCATCACTGCCGACGGTTCCTCCGGTCAAGGCTGAGCCCGGACGGTATCATCTTTATGTTGCGCACGGTTGCCCGTGGGCCCACCGCACCCTGATCTACCGCGCTTTGAAAAAACTTGATGGGCTGATTTCGGTCGCGTACTCGGTCCCGGGCATTAAGAAGACCGGCTGGACCTTCGAGGACAATCCTCGATTTCCCGACTGTACTCCCGACACCGTGAACGGTTTCCACTATCTGTACGAAGCCTACTTGGCGACCGACAAGAATTACACCGGCAAGGTCACGGTGC
>PLKR01000107.1 GCA_003140655.1 Acidobacteriaceae bacterium
AAAGGCCGAGATCCCAGTCATCAAGCCTGAGGGTAACCCGCACTTTGTTTGTCTCAGGCAACTGGGAAGCAACTAACTAAGGACCAAGGCTACCTGCTGAGAGCGAAAGAAACAGTCAAGAGCTGATAGCGTTAGCGCTTCCCCATGGTTCCCGTTCCATCGTCCGTTTCGCACTTGCCCGAGGCGCTGCCGTTCAGAATATAGGTGTGCCGCAGCAGCGTGCCCGTGTCATCAACTGTGCCCCGCACCGTAATGCTGTCTCCTTCTTCGTCGCTGCCGGCGAGAACAACGTACGATCCCTTAACCGTGACCTGGAGTTGCGCATCTTTCAGGCAATCTGAGTTAAGCGTGGAGCTGCCCACGAGGTGTCCGTGCGAGTCTCGATCAATGACCACCGTCATCGTGAAAGACGCACCATTTGAATGCTTCGGAAAGAATGTGCCTGACCATGTTCCCCTGACATCGGGAGCAGTTTGCTGCGCGGAGCCAGCCGCAATGGTCATCAGCAACCACGATGAGAGAAACAGAACATGGAACGACAAGGTTTTACGAGCCATAATGCATCTCCGTTGGAACAAAAACTTCTAAGGTCTTGAGGTCTATTTGAAAGTCGCCATCTGCATCAACCAGTTTTGCGTTCCCGATGATCCCAGTACGGCAGTTGCGGCTTTGGCGCCTGTGACGGAAACAATCTGATCTTCAGCAATGTCGCCGTCGGCGGTGATGGTTTCGTTGGTAAAGCCCGAGCCTGAGGCACTGAAACCTCCACTGGTCATTCCCGCAGCGAATACTAATTCATTTGGCGAGGTTGTCGTCGCGGAACCACTGGTGACTGTTGCATTGCTCCCGCTGCTGCCGGTGTCATGAACCGTTACGTCGAGCGTGCTCACTCCTTTGTACTCAAGAATGCGAATGTCGGGCGCGGTCGCTGACTGGCTGTACGTGACCGTCACTGTGTTGCTCCCGGCAAGAATGTTCGTGGCGTAATAGATTGACTGTCGCAGCCCAGTCCCCGTTGACGGGCCCATGGCCAAGGAGTACTTGTTGTGTAGACTGTCTTTCACCGACACCACCTTCGACGTCGTATCGTGCCAACCGACGGCCACAATGTTCAGGTCGCCAGCGGTTTGCGCCTGGTTATAAGTAACCGACACCGTGGACCCGGAAGAAGGTGTTGCCGAGTTGACCTGCACAAAACCGATGCTGCTGTTGCTGGATGTCGTCACCTGGACGAAGTCCGCAACGGAAGGAACGCCCGCATTGTTCACTAGAAACAGCATGTAGTAGCCGGGCGGGGCGATTTCGCCATTGGGAGGAGCTGTGACCGTCAGTGTTCCGCTCCCCGCTGTGAAGGACAGACCCACCTCACGCTGGTCCATGCCGAAAGCGTGGGTCACAGTTCCATTGCGCACGAGAACGACCGAGGAAATGCTTGCGGCGTTCGGGGTTGTCACGCTAAAAGTATTGCCATAAGAGATGGAACTCGGCGCGCTCGTGATTGTAGGTTGTGTGGCCATGGTGCCGTCCGGGTTGAACAGGTAGGCCGGTTGATAAATCTCCATCTCCTGCTGGTAAGTGCCGCGCGAAGGATTTCCCCCGGCCAGCCAGACCGTGGCATTAGGAAGCAGTAGCGCTACCGAGTGATACAAACGGGGATAAGCGTTCGCACCCGCTGAAGTAAAGGTGTTGCTCATGGGGTCATAGAGATCCGCATTGAGGCTGGCGGTGCTGGTGTCTTCATCATCGGCGGAGCCGCCGAGGGCCAGAACTTCGCCGTTTGGCAGAATCACCGCATTCATCTCAATGCGCGCTTCACTCATATTAGGCCCGTATTGCCACGCTGGCGTGGACGCTCCCATATCGATGATCTCGGTGGTGTCCGTAGCGGGGTTCCCGCCGCCCATTATGATCACTTTGGGATCGTAGTTGTTGCCCGGCGTCAATGGGAGCAGAACCGACGTACCGTATAGGCGTTTTCCACTGTAATTTGTAGTCGCGACGTCCGTGTTCCAGGTTGCCGTCGATGGGTTAAAGAGCTTCGATTGGGTTTGCCCACCCGAATAGAACACGTCGCCGTTAGGCAAGAGGTGCAAGCGCGGATAGAGGTCCGGAGTCCAGAATGAGCCGAACGGCGTGCTCCAGCCCGAGCCAACCGTGTAGAACTCAACCGTGGCATTGGTTTTGCCGTCTTCGTTCAGACCGGAAAATGTCATTATTCTCCCATCGCTCAGAGTCAGCACCGTGGGATACCAGCGTCCGTGCGCCATATTCGCGGTGTTTGTGAACGTGTTTGTGCTAGGGTCGAAAATTGCTGCCTGCGACAGTCCGTAGAAAGGAATGTAGTGCAGAGTGCCTCCGTCGATCAGCGCGGTCCCATCCTGCAGCAGGACCATGCCATTGCAGAACATGTCCCAGGATAAGGACAATTGGCTAATGGTTTGTCCAGTCGCCGGGTTCAGTAGCAATGCGCCGGAGCCATTCGATGGACCATAGGGCGGACCCGACGGACAACCTTTATAGGTCGGCGGGCAGTTTCCCGAGCCGGCCACCACGAGCAACTCGCCATTATTCAGGAGTGCCACATGGACAGGATTGATAGGCATGGTATTGGACAACGTACTCCACTGTCCCTGCACATTGGCCTGCGCCATCGCTCCGGGCACTAACACGGCAAACAAAAGCGACGAAGCCAAGGCACGAGTTAGACATGAAGAGGCACGGCTGTTCATTGAAGCACCTCAGTGCGGCATAAGAATGAGATCTTTGAGCAGTCGGGATCCTAGGGGGAGGCTCTTTTTTTTAAATCTTGCAGATCCGACATCCTTCGGAAAGTGTAAAGTTAAAGCAGTG
>PLKR01000012.1 GCA_003140655.1 Acidobacteriaceae bacterium
CACCCTTCATAATTTCACCTGTATCACGCGCGCCGATGTTTGGAGCGAAGACGGTGTAGAGAGCTTTCCGATTATGTCTTGCATAAACCCGTCGCGCAAGAAAACGAAATGGCGAATAAGCACACTAAGTACTGTGGTGAAGAGTGTATGTCACCATCCAATGCCGGGGCCGGAGTATTTTTCGGGGGAAATAAAATGTTCTTTTACAATGACTTACGAAAGCGGGAGCGGTCAAGCGGGGCCAGCACGGCACCCGTGCGTCTCCGAGGGAAAAACCGTTCCTTCACAGCCGCGCGATTTCCTATTTTGCCGCTGGCCACACCGCTCACTCTTGGCCCTCTGCCCTTTGCTGATAGGGGGACGTGGAGCTAGAATCCGCGTTTGACGATCAAGTACGGCAGCAACAAACATTCCATAATGCCGGGTAGCGGGTCGCTGAGACTGAAAACCGCTTCGGTATTGAAGGTACGAAGGGACCGCAGGTACTCGCCCATGGTCAGCCGCCCGTGGGTGATGTCGAGGACCGCGGTGGGAAAATCCGTGAGCATGCGCATCCAGGAAATGCCGGACTTTGCGCGCGAGGCGAAGACGGGTTTGCCAACCTGNNATGATAGCCCCAGGTGCGCGCGTTGATATCGAGAAGCTTGAACTGGCCGTCGCGCGGGTCTTCTTTGAATTCCACTTCAACGAGACCGTAGTAATTAATCCCCGCGAGCAATCGTGCCGAGAGCACTTCGAGCTCCGGCTGGTCCACGGTTTCGACGAACGTGCTGGCGCGCCCAAAATCGTGCGGATGCTGGCGACGGCGGCGGCTGACCATGCTGCCGATGGCCTGGCCGTCCTTGAAAAATGCGCAATATCCGAATTGATAAACGCCGCCGCCGGGAATCATGTCCTGGATCAAGATCTCATCCGGTCCCGCCACGCCCTGGGCTTTAGTGAATAGTGTTTCAAGTTCGTGAGGATTCNNTGGAGGCAGACCAGCCTTTAGCTCGGGTGGCGTAAAAAAAATGTTCTTTGATCGCGGGCTTCACCGCGAGGGGAAAGGGCGTGGTGATTTGCGCCAGGTCCCCGCGGGTTCTGGGATTCCAGGTTTCCGGGATGGGCAGGTGCAATTTCCTGGCGATCTCGCAAGTATTCCGTTTGTCCCACACCCATTGCACGCTATCCCAGCATGGCGTGGGAACGCGAAACCATTCCGTGAGTTGCGCGCGGTGACGGGAAATGGCGGCGACGATGTCATNNTCAAGTTGAGTCGCTGGCCAATCTCCAGGATTTCTCGGACGATGGAATCGTCGTTGCGAAGGTTGGGGACGCGGACCGCGTGAGTTACGTAGCGCGAGTAGCGGGAGATGGACCGTTCGTCGTCGATGACGCAAACGGGAATGCCTCGGCGACCCAGGCTGCNNCAAGCTTTCCGCCCAACTCTCGCGAGATGACGGGTGAGCTTTCTGGAAGCGTATTTTGTTCCAGAGACGAAGTACATTAACGGTCCATAACTCCATGCGGCGGGTGCACCGAGGAAATGCAAATTCGGCACCGAGGATTCAAAAGCACCAGTGAGCTGCGGAAAGCCGTCCACAGTCTTGATTCTTGAGACGAGGGCCGGTGACAGAAAGTTGTATCGCGATACATCGATGCGATAACCAGTACCCAGAAGCANNCGAGACGAGGTTTCAGCCAGCCTGCGCCAGCGGGACGTATGGACCTTTTTCGCAAGTAATCTTGCGTATCGCGCGGCAGCAGGCGCAGCAGCGCGGGCGTGGAAACAAGGTTGCTGATGCCAGCTGGCCCGACATCGGTCCAGGAGTACGCCAGCCTGGAAATGGGCCCGAGGCTCTTGATCTTTTTTCGCCAGCCCAAATATTNNCGCCATTTTCCGCGAGTAGCCCCGCGGATTCGAGGGCGCTTTGTCCGCCGCCGACGACGGCCACACTTTTTCCGCGAAAGCGCGTGAACGGCACGTTGTCCGACGAATGCGAAACCAATTCAGAAGGCAGATTGGAGAATTCTTCGGGTCGCCGGGAAAACAGACAAATACCAGCGGCGACGATCACGCGCTCTGTTTTGATTAGTTCACCGTCTGCGAGGGTCAGGCGAAAGCCGCCCCCGTTCGTCTCGATCATGGCAATTCTTCGCGTGTCGAGCTGCGGGACGGTTTTGCGCTGGAACCACAGGCCGTAGTTGACGAAGCCCGTGAGTGGCACTGGTGAGGAAAATCGGTCACTGGTTTCGGCTTGGTAGGCCTCAAGAGAAAACTCGTGTTTCGGATCCCAGAGCTGCGAAGCGCCCCAGTCGGAACGGAGTAGCATTCCCGCGGGCATCTGGTTCTTCCAAAACCACATCGGCTCGCCGAAAANNCTCGGACGTCAAGTCCAGCCACGCCGCCGAGATGAGCGGCGGTGGCTAGCCCGTACGGCCCGGCACCTAGAATTGTGACGTCTACTTTCGTCATGCGATCCTCAAAAGATTCGGGGCCGGTGGGTTGTGTAAAATTTCCGAGCTACCCCTAAATTCTATCGTCAGGAGCAGCGTCGGAGGCACTTTTTGCGTGTTAAGTCGCTTTAGCAGCAATAAGATAAAGGCGACAAGCGCACCGACGATGTGGAATAAAATGTGTTCAAGTCTGGGCTATCGCGTAGCGCTGATAGCTTAAATCAAGGCTTTTGGAACTACGATTCGCCGTTCCGAACAGAGCCGCGCTGCTCCGTCCTGCGCTGATTGCCACCCCCGTGATGGAGCTCACTTTTAGCAGGACGAGACATTTTCAAATGTTCTTGCGCAGGCATGCAGACAATGAATGACGAATGACGCTGAAATGCTTCTGT
>PLKR01000442.1:0-547 GCA_003140655.1 Acidobacteriaceae bacterium
GACGACGTGCGCAGCTTCAAGCCGGATGTGATGATCGACGGCCGCACGAACTTGAAGATTGGGGGGACGCGCATTGAGCTAATTCCTGTGCATGGAGGAGAAACTCACGACGCTATGTTCATCTATCTACCGGATCAGAGTGTGATGTTCGTGGGAGATTTCATCATGCCGTATCTGGGGGCACCCTTTGCGGAGGAGGGCGATTTTCAGGGACTAGTCGATGCGATTGACGTTGTTGTTGAAAAGCATCCCCAGCACCTGCTGCACGGCCACGAACCCCTCACGAGTAATTTCGCCTCCGCCACCATGCTGGCGCAGCTCAAAACAGACCTGGTGTGGCTGCACGAACAGGTTTTGACCGCAGTTCGCCGCGGCGATGAACGTGCCGCGATTCACCAGGCGAACTTGATTCCTCCGGGTCTGCTCGGTGGACAACCTGACGTGTATCAGCCATACCTTCTTTTGCGCGAACACGTTATTAACCGCCTATACGACCAGAACGTCGGCTATTGGCAGCCGGACCTGCAAGGCCTCGACCATCTCGGCC
>PLKR01000442.1:565-2593 GCA_003140655.1 Acidobacteriaceae bacterium
CTGGCCGCCTCGCTGCTTGAATCGTCCGGAAGCAGGTTCGAGCACAGCACTGCCGTGGCTAACGCCAAACGGCTCGTCTACCTCAAGTTAATGGAAGAGAATCAGAACACAGACCCGTTCAAATTCATCATTTACTCGGGGAAGATCAGCGAACAAACACCGCAGATGGCCAGTGGCAAGTGATGAAACGCAGAGCCTACCTAAATCCCATTATCGTGCGTTATCGCTTGGTGAACCGACGCGTTGCACGCTTGTTCGAGGAATGTAAAATCATCCGCCGCGTGCAGAAAAAACCGGGGGAATGAAGCCTTCGCGTCGGGTGCCCAACATCATATGGCAGCGGCAACGGAAGCAGCGGCAGCGCCTATAAGCCCACCCGCGACAGCGACCCAAGGGTTCAAGGTGAACGCAATCGCTAAACGCGCTCCGCCGATACATCCCATGACATCTGCCAAGGCTACTACTCCATCGGGGTTAGCAATAATTCCGCTGCCACCGCTCACAACGGCTCTCTCGACTCGACGCGGGAATCTTGTTTGGGTGGCCGTTGAATCGACCGCAACTCCAGAGATTGCCAGTGCCAATGGTCCGGCTTCTTTGAGGGAGCTAATCTGTTTGTGCAAATTGGCGACCTTCACAGAAATTTCTTCCACGCTCGCCCTACCGGCTACTACGTCCACCAGTTGTCCCAGCAATGCAGTTTCCGCTTGAGAGATCAAGCCTTTGCTCTCTAACAAGGCGAGATCAATCTTCATTATGACTACGGGGTCTTTGCCTAGATTGAGGGCGTCCTGCACTGCTGCTCCATGAATTTCACCCGCTTTAGAGGCGAAGTTTAAGAGTTCTCTATGCTGTGCAGCCGATGAAGGTTGCGTCTGAAAGTATGCAGCCGATGCAGGCTGGGTCGGATTGTACGGCGGAACAGGGTGCTGAATAGTGTTGATGATGTCGTTGAGCAATGACAAGGGAATCCCTCCAGAGGTTTAGAGCAGTGCTCGAACGTGATACATGGTTTTATTACTAGTAACAATGTTTTTCAAACACCTAATGACTTGCTTTGTGGATAACCTGTGAAATCCCTACGCGCCAGCGAACACGGTTGCCATCGCCTCGTCCGCAAATTGCCCATCGTTCTCTTGAACGTACGTATATGTGCGCTCGGGTCCGAATGGCAGAGAAAACCAGAGACTGCGCCGATGCGCTGCGTCTTGTCGTAGGCTCGCATAGCCGCAGCGTGGCGAACGGTGTGGCAGTGGACCATATCCTCGTGAAGGCCAGCGGTGCCGGGCCAACGACGCCCAGGCTGACGGTTTCCGCAATCGGCTCCGGTGGAAGAAGTGAGTTCGTAGTCCGTAGGACACACCGAGCCTTCATCGGCGGATCCTCNNNNACGGCCAAAATAGCTGCTGGAATCATGAGGTATAAAATAGGTTCGTGGATCTGCAGATCGTAAAAAATGGCGGCAAAGAGTTTAGGCAAGGGCAGCGCCATAACGAAGCCGATAGAGCCGCCGATCACCGCCATCTGCAATCCCTGCTTAAGGACCAAGCGAAGGACGTTGGATTTTTCTGCCCCGAGCGCCATACGGATGCCAATTTCATGGGTGCGCTGGCTGACGNNGAGCAAGGACCGCGAAACTGCCCAGTATCCTGCCAAAAAATTTGTCGCCGCCATTCTGGCGGTCAAGCAGCGTGGGCATGGTCATTACGTGGGCTACGGGGAGGTCGGGATCGAGGCCGGAAACGGCGGAGCGCAGAGCTGATGCGAGGGAGCCGGGCTCCAAGTCTGTGCGAAGCATGATCGAGAAAGAGGATACAGGTCGCTGCAAATAGGGCTCATAAACTTCGGGTTCATCGCGCGTTGACTCTGAATAACTCTTGACGTTGCCCACGACGCCGACAATTTGTCTCCAAGGATTGGTTGCGCCGGCTACGTCGATGCGAATTTGTTTCCCAAGCGGATCCTGGTCCCGGAGATGAAGTCGCACAAATTGTTCGTTCACCAGGACGATAGGTGATGCGGAGACAT
>PLKR01000164.1:0-3994 GCA_003140655.1 Acidobacteriaceae bacterium
TGCCGTGCCCGTTCATGCGCGTCGTTGTTCGGAGTAGTCTTCACAGCTGGGCTCCTTTTAGCCACGGTTCAAGCGCGCTCAGACCGCGGTAGATTCTGGATTTCACAGTTCCCAAGGGCACGCGCGCCAGGGTCGCGATCTCTTCGAGAGACATGCCTTCCTGAAATCGAAGCATGAGCGCTTCACGGTATTCCGCGGGAAGATGTTGCATGCCGGCCGCGATGTGCTCGCCTTGCTCGCGCTGCAGAGTCAGATCGAAAGCCGAGGGCCGTCCGGTCGCCGGCAGATCGAAGGGTGCGGCATCGTTATTGTCATTGTCTTTGCCATTCATCAAACCGTCGAGGCTGGCGGGCTGTTTGCGGCGCATGTAATCGATGGCGAGGTTGCGCGCAACTGAGAACAGCCAGGTGCTGAATGCGTATTTGTCGTTGAACTGGTGGCCGCGTTCGAGCACGCGGATCCACGTTTCCTGGAAGAGGTCTTCGGCCAATTCGCGGCGGCCGGTCAAGTACACGAGGTAGCGAAGAAGGCGATGCTGGTATTGCTCGATGAGCCGGTCGAGCAAGTCGGGATCTCGACGTCGAAGTCCACGAGCGATCTCGGTGCTCTCTTGCGTCATCGAGCTCTCGAAATAGAAGGCAGTCGCGTTCATACTAGCTATTAATACGGGGGTGGGGGGAGAAAAGACGCATGCGGTCGGGAAGAAGGCCGCAACCGCCGTAAGCCATTGAAACGAAATGGGCCCTGGGCTGGTATCATCCCCAGGATGGCGCGGCGCGGGAAATTTATTACGTTCGAAGGATTGGACGGAACCGGCAAGAGCACGCAGTTGCGCAAGGCCGCGGCCGTGCTGCGCGCGGCTGGCCACAAGGTGGTGGAAACGCGGGAGCCGGGGGGAACGGCTACGGGCGAGAAGATCCGGCGGGTTTTGCTGGACTCATCGACCGAGGGTCTGTCGCCGTTGGCGGAAATGGCTTTGATGTTCGCTTCGCGGGCGCAGCACATTGCGGAGGTGATCCAGCCGGCGCTGGATCACGGGCAGATTGTGCTTTGCGATCGCTTCACCGATTCCACGGAAGCGTACCAGGGAAGCGGGCGGAAGCTGGGCAGCGAGGTGGTGATTGAGCTTCATCGTCTGCTTTGTGGAGATTTGCAGCCCGATTTGACGATCCTGCTGGACTCGGACCCGGCGATGAGCGTGGGGCGGGCGCGGCGGCGAAACCGGCGGGCGTCGCACGGGGCGAATAATATTTCGAACAAGGGTACGGGGAGACATCCCGACGAAAACCGCTTCGAGCAGCAGAGCCGCGGGTTCTTTACTCGCGTGCGGGAAGGCTACNNCCGGGGCAGACGCATCGGCGGATTATGGAGATTATCGGGCCAAGGCTGAGGCTGGCGGCGAGGAACAGATGATTCTCCTATATCTGGTTACTTGTCATTTCTTAGCATTTGACATGTTTCAATAAATGACATATTCTGTAAAGTGTCATGAATGATCTCAATGAGAGCCATGCCCGTATCAACGAAAACGGGCGAATTGTTATCCCCTCTTCGTTCCGCCGGGCGCTTGGCATCCGATCTGGCGATACTGTCGTTCTGCGCATCGAAAACGACGAACTGCGAATCACGAGCTTGCGGCAGCGTCTAGCTACAGCGCAGCGACTGGTGCGCGCACACGTGTCCCGGAAGAGGTCTCTGGTTGACGAACTGATTGCCGAGCGCCGCGAGGCCGCGAAACGTGAATAGAATCGTGCTTGATTCTTCTGCGCTTCTCGCGATTCTTCATGAAGAGCCGGGCGTTGAAATATTCACCCGGCAATTTGATTTACTGGAGAATGCTGCCATGAGCGCGGTGAATATCGCTGAGGTGTATGGCAAGCTAGTGGAGCGAGGGATCGATTCTGAAGACGCATGGGAGGCTGCGACAGCCGCCGTCCCTGAGATCGTCGACTTCGATAAGGAACAAGCCAAGATCGCGGGCGGTTTACTGCCGCAGGTCCGTCGTCTGGGACTATCGTTAGGAGACCGTGCTTGTCTGGCTCTTGGGATCGCCCTCAAGGCGCCCGTCTACACGGCGGATCGAGCGTGGAAGAACGTGAGCGTTGGCATCGCGGTTCACGTTATCCGCTAAGGAGTAAGCATTGGGCTTNNTTTCCGCATGCTGTGATTCTTTCTGGGGCGCGGGGCGCGGGCAAGTACACGCTGGCGCTCATGCTGGCGCAGGCTTTGAATTGTCTGGCGCCGACTGAGACGGACGGGCTGCCTGACTTCTGCGGGCAATGCGCGAACTGCCGGCGTATCGCCCAGGCTGCCGATCTCGATGCCCGCTTTGCCGAAGCGGTGGAGACGCGCGAAGGGTTGCGCGAGGCCGACAAGAAAGATACGCGACTTTTTGTGCAGACTCATCCGGATGTGCTGGTGATCCCTCCCGATCCTCCGCAGATGATGATCAAGGTGGATCAGGTGCGGCGGGTCATTGAGACGATTTATTACCGTCCGTCCGAAGGTCGGGAGCGGGTTTATATCTTCACCGACTCGGCCTTCATGAAAGAGGCGGCTAATTCTCTGCTTAAAATTCTGGAGGAGCCTCCGGAGTTCGCTACGATCTTTTTGCTTTCGGAAAATCCGGGCGAACTGCTTCCGACTATNNCTGAGCGAAGGCGCGCTGGGACGGGCGCGCCGCTTCGATGTGGAGGCTTATGTGGCCGCCCGCGGCGATGCGATGGCCATCCTGAACTCGGCCCTGCTTGGGGGAGAGCACACGCAGCTCTTCAAGATCACGGAGTCTTATCGCGCCGGCGCTGAGGGGCGGCAGAAGACGGAACAGCTTCTCCGCACACTGTACTCGCTGCTGCGGGACCTGATGTTTCTGGGGTCGGGGACGCCGGAACTGGTTCAGAACACCGACATTCAGAGCCAGCTTGTGAAGATGGCTGAGGCTGCCGATTTCGACTGGATCGCTGCCGCTTCGGACCGGTTGGCTGAGGTGGAACGTGGGATGCGCCGCAACCTGCTGCGGTCGTTATCGCTGGACGGATTGAGCCTGGCGCTGGAGAAGGCCGGGTGATGCTTCTGCCCTCAGACTCGATTGCAGAGACCATCATCGCAACACATTTTCAGCCGCGACGGGGTGGCATTTCGGGAGCTGCAAGTAGCCGAGCGAACCAAAGTAGCAGAGACCAACGACGATCGCGATGGATAGGACAAAACCCAGCAGTAATCTCGAAGGTGTAAGCCCGGATTCTCCGAGGGCCAGGTAAGCATCGTGCCCGGCTGGCACGACCGCCGAACTGCTTGCGGCGGGCTGCAGCCAACAGCGCACGATCGCAAGGCTCGTGTCGCCGAAGATCAATGCCCAGTCATTGGGTTCGGCTGCTTCTGCCAACTCCAGCATCTCCGGCGCAAAACGTTTTCGGAATGCCGGGGGATACATCTGGAGCAAAAAGCGGTAAGCCCACAGCAGGCAAAGCCGCACACTCATGCGCCCCTCTCATCCAGCTTACCCAATCGCGTCCGTGCGACGTCAACCACTTGCCGCAAGCGCCGAACTTCGAGGCGTAGCACCTGCTCTCCGCTGGGCGTCAGGCAATATTCTCGCCTGGTATCGCCGCCCTTGAGTTTCCGCTCGATCTCACCGACCAGGCCGCTGGCCAGCAGACGATCCAAATTGGCGTACAGCGTGCCCGGTCCCAGCCTGTAATTCCCCCCCGACTGCCGCTTGACCGACTGCATGATTGCGTACCCATGCAGGTCAGATTCCGAGAGCGCGAGAAGAATATGAAGGGAGGCCGATGATAGCGGTCGATCCTTGACTGTCATGTCGCACTCTGATATATCACATTATGATATATGTGGCAAGGCTTCCTGAAACGGCTAATCCCAACCCAAAGGAGAAATCTACCATGAAGCCGTCATCGCTCGCGCTGGTTGTAGTGACGCTGCTCGCCGTCGTTGGAACCAGTCTTCGCAGTCAGGGCCAAGCGCAGAATCAAGC
>PLKR01000164.1:4013-4909 GCA_003140655.1 Acidobacteriaceae bacterium
CAAAATCTTCTCCACGCGGCCGCACTCGATTACGTTCTGATACGCAGGATTTCCGGATCAAACATCGGGCCCGACTTCGGCGAAGGCGACAACCCCTCGCGAGACGTTTTCAAGACCAAAGCCGACGTGGTGAAGTTCGTGCAGGGGGCAGTCGNNGAAATTCTTCGGGAACCGGCTGGCCCACAACTCCTACATCTGGACGTTCGCCATCGAGCACAGCGGCGAGCACTACGGCCAGCTTGTGGTCTACTATCGCGCCAATAACCTGGTGCCGCCGGATTCGCGGCCGCATACGCCTCAGGCGCAACAGGCGCAACCGTCGCAGCCTCCACCAACCATTGCTTCAACCGTGGACCACGAGATCGTCACCATCGAAAACCTAATTGTGGCGGCCGCTGAAGCCATGCCCGAAGACAAGTTCAGCTTCTCTCCTGAGAGCCTGAACATTCCCGGCGCCGACTACAAAGGCGTGCGCACGTTCGCCCAGCAGGTCAGGCATGTCGCCGCTTCCAACTATGCAATATGGTCGCCGCTTACCGGCGATGAGTTCCCGGCGGATTTCATGGGGGGCAACGGCCCGGAGAACTTGAAGACCAAAGCCGACATCATCAAGTTCCTCAAGGATTCTTTTGCCCTGGGTCACAAAGCGGCGGCCACGTTGACCACCGAGAACATCTTGCAACCCGCCGAGCGTAGCAAATCGCTCCGCCTGCACCTAGCCACCTTCGCCGTAGCCCACGCCTTCGATCATTACGGACAGATGGTCGAGTACCTGCGCATGAACGGCATCGTCCCGCCAGCCAGCCGCGCAAAGTCAGACTGACCGGCAGAAGCACCGTAATTGAAAACCAGCGCTCACGCTCTGGATCTTCGCCGTTTTAACCACATTGTTTTCA
>PLKR01000164.1:4919-6250 GCA_003140655.1 Acidobacteriaceae bacterium
CGCGAAGGTGAAGTCTGTCTTCACCAAATGAGGTTAAAACCCGGTAATGCGAAAGCGCCTGCAAATCGCCCTGATGGCCAGCACCTTAGCCGCGACCTCGCTTTCTCTGACGATCCCACTCCGTGCCGCCGATGGTGGCGACGACGGATCCTCCGGACAGATCACTGCAACAACTAAGATCACTGCCACCGACGAGCACGGCCGGAAGATCTACGTCAATGATTCCGTGGCATCTCCATCTCGCCACACACAAGAAGCGCCTCGGAGCACCCTGAAGTATTGGAGTTCCAAAGAAAATCGCTGGAAGCCAGTGCCTCCGCCGAATGGGGCGGTCATGCGAGCCGCTAAGTCGGCGGCTGCCGAGGTCGACGAGTACCTGGGGCATGACTCCGGACAATCGGCAATCGCTAAGATCGCGACCGCCAATTTCCGCGGCCCAGTGGCGACGTCTGTGGATATTGATAGCGCGATCGAGCAAGCTGCGGCGCGGCATAACGTGGACCCCAACCTGGTGCGCGCGGTGGTGAAAGTGGAATCGAACTTCAACCCCAATGCGGTATCGCGGAAGGGCGCGATGGGACTGATGCAGTTGATGCCTGCGACGGCACGCCAGTTGAACGTGAAAAATCCGTTTGACCCGGAACAAAATGTGGACGCGGGCGTGCGCCATTTGAAGCAACTTCTGGACAGCTATGGCGGCGATGTCAAGTTGACCCTGGCCGCCTATAACGCGGGGGCGACCGCCGTGGCGCGCAGTTCCGGCGTGCCGCGCTATGCCGAAACCCAAAACTACGTCCGGCGGATCACCAACCTGTACCACGGAGGGTCCGTTTTTAACCCGGGCGCAACGCACGATCCCGTTACGGTTCAACGGGATGCGCGGGGCGTACTCTACATCAGCAACACGGATTAAGTTTCGCGGCATCGGTTTTACTTTAATCTCTTTACAGGTTCAGTTCTGGATACGTTCGATCTTTACGAGTTCGATCGGCACTTTATCTGGCAGCCAGGGCATTGTTTCAACCAACTGGTTCAAACGAGCAGGAACGAAGGCACGGGCTGGTTATCTTGAAGACCTCATCGCGCCAATGTGGTCTGTGGGAAGCGTTGCTTGTGGTCGCCGTGTTCGCGGCGTTCACTCTCTCTGCTCCCGCGGCACACGCACGAGCGCGCCATTCCGACGCTTGGGCGCGGGAGCATTTTGCCACCGCCGAGCGGATGCGCGAGGCGCTGAACGGAAGGCCTCCGGCGGACCGAACCCGCCGCGATTATCAGCGCGTGTTGAATGCCTACCGCTCTATCTATCTGGGAGCGCCCGCTTCCGCCAAAGC
>PLKR01000164.1:6350-11913 GCA_003140655.1 Acidobacteriaceae bacterium
TCGTCGAGCTGAACCGGGAAGTGAAGGCCGAGAAAGCCGCAGAAGCCCGGAGGGCTGCCGAGAAGAAACAATCAGGGAAGAACGGCAACAACAGTAAGAACGTGAGAATTGCCGCGGACGATCATGCTTCTCATGCGCAGTCTTCTCCTGCGCAATCAGGCAAGGATGAATCCCCGGCGGCACGTTCCGAGCGGCTGCCGCGGGTGACGGGCATCCGGCATTGGTCCACTCCCGACTACACGCGAGTTGCGATCGACGTGGAAGGCGACGTGAAGTTTGTTTCCCGGCGGATCGACAGTCCGGCGCGCATCTTCTTCGATCTGCGGAACACCAAGCTC
Organism: Acidobacteriaceae bacterium; assembly: GCA_003140655.1. GTDB lineage: Bacteria > Acidobacteriota > Terriglobia > Terriglobales > Acidobacteriaceae > Sulfotelmatobacter. The sequence continues at coordinate 6,689 of PLKR01000164.1, forward strand.
GCCTCCACACTGGTGGGCAAGAGCTTCGACGTGGATGACGGGTTTCTGCAGAAGGTTCGCGTGGCTCAGTTTGTGCCAGGCAGCACGCGGGTGGTGCTTGAGGTAGACAATCTTTCCGATTACGACGCCTTCCTGCTGCCCAATCCCTACCGCCTGATCATTGACATTCACGGCAAGAATGGGCGGGCAAAGCAGCCCAAAGACAACGATGCGGGCGAAAGCGCCTCGGCGGAAGCAGATGACAGCGTGTTGTCGCCGAAAGCAATCAGCTCGGGCTTCATCGATGAGGCGACCGCGTCTGCATCAGAGACCGCTGCTGCGACCAAGCTACCAACGACAGTCGTGAAGAAAATCGTGGAGGCTGACGATGACACGAGCGCATCCTCGGCCGAAGTGGCGAGGCGAAATGCTCCAGCGGCGAAGGCAGGATCGCCACCCACGCGGAGAACGCTGGTTGCGAAAGGGCCGGCAGAGAGTGATAGCGACGGCGATTCGGACGCTTCAGATTCGAATGTCTCGGACGCGCGCATTCGCGAGGCGAAGCCCACCGCGNNGCGGCGACCGGTCTCTGATTCGCGCCCTGGGATTGAAAATCGGCAAGATCGTGATTGATCCCGGTCACGGAGGCCACGACACCGGAACCATCGGTCCCAACGGTCTGGAAGAGAAAGATCTCGTCCTCGATGTAGGCCGCCGTTTAGGCAAGCTGCTGGAGACACGGCTGGGAGCGGAAGTGGTTTATACGCGCAAGAACGACACATTCATTCCGCTCGAAACTCGGACGGCGGTCGCCAACCAGGCGCGCGCGGATTTGTTCGTCTCCATCCACGCCAACTCGAGCCGCGACCCCGACGCCCGGGGAGTCGAGACTTACTACCTGAATTTCACCCATTCAGCTGAAGCGCTGGAAGTGGCGGCACGCGAGAACGCAGTTTCGGAAAAATCAATCTACGAACTGCGGGATCTGGTGAAGAAGATCGCGCTCAAGGAAAAGATCGAGGAGTCGCGGGAATTTGCCGGGGACGTGCAGGAGTCGCTGCACAGCGGCCTCGCGAGCAAGAGCCCCGCGATTCGCGACCGGGGAGTGAAGAAGGCTCCGTTTATTGTGCTGATCGGCGCCAACATGCCTTCGATTCTCGCCGAGATTTCGTTTGTCAGCAATCCTACCGATGAGCATCGGCTTGCCACCAGCGAATACCGCCAGCGCATCGCCGAGTCGCTCTACCGCGGCATCGCCAAGTATGTGAACGGGCTGAGCGGGGTTAAGGTCGCGAGCAAAATGGACAAGGGCGCCGTGCAGTAGTGGTGCAGTCGTATAAGGAAGCGAGCCAAACGCGCGATTATTGTGTCGCAAAGAACGCGACACATCGCGCGGCTCGCCCAGATCCTTCACTGCGCAAAGAACGCTTGTTCAGGATGACAACCAAACACACCAGTGCTCAGTAGTCCTTCCCGGAAACTTTTTCCCGTCCTCTGTGGTCTAATTGTAGAGGGATTCTGTGCCCAGCGGTCCATCCATGCGCGCATCAAGGTCTGTACCGGTGTTAGCTGTCGTAGTTTGCCTCGTCAGCATGGGCTTCTCCACCAGCCCCGGCGCGGATTCGCCCGGGCCGCCGATCCTGCCAAAGCAGTTTGCCGGGTGGCAGATCCAGGGTGCGGCTCAGGCCAGCAAAGATGCGGCTTCCGCCGACCCCACGAATGCCGCGCTGCTCAAGGAATACGGGTTCACGGATTTTGAGGCGGCTACCTACAAGAGCGACGACGGCCGTACACTGAAAATCCGCGCCGCACGGTTTGCCGACGCCAGCGGCGCTTTCGGTGCGTTCAGCTTTTACCTGCAGCCGGAGATGGCGACGGAAGAGATCGGCGATCGGGGGGCATCGCTCGACCGGCGCGTGCTGTTTTTCCGCGGTCACATTTTGGTGGAAGCGGTATTCAGCCAAGTATCGCCGATGTCGCCGGCGGGACTGCGTGAATTGGCTGGCGTGCTGCCGCGCCCTGGCGGAAACGCGGGCACCTTGCCGCCGATTCTCGCCTTCGTTCCGCATCACGGCTACATCGCCAATACGGAGAAATATGCGGAAGGACCGTTGGCTCTGGGAGCGATCGGATCTCCTCTGCCCGCGGATCTGGTGGATTTCGGCGTCAGCCCCGAAGTGGTGCTCAGGCAGTACTCCACTCCGGGCGGAGAAACTACGCTGATGCTGATCGAGTATCCCACGCCGGCGTTGGCTGCCGAACATTTGCGCCGAATTGATGCCGCCCACCACGCCGCTCAGCCTCAGGCCGGCGTTGCGGCCATCGAAAACGTGGGACCGTTTTTCGATAAGCGCACCGGGCCGATCGTCGCCATCGCGGCTGGTCCGCTTTCACAGAGCGACGCACAGACGCTTTTGGGTGCGGTGAACTACGAGGCCAGCGTCACCTGGAACGAGAACACGTATTTCGACAAGAAAAACAACATTGCCAACCTGCTGGTCAACATTATTCTCTTGTGCATTCTCGTGGGTGCGATATCGCTGGCGGCGGGGGTAGCTTTCGGCGGCGCCCGCGTTCTCTTGCGGCGCTATTTTCCTGGTCCGGTTTTCGGCCGTTCCGATCAAGCCGAGTTCATCTCTCTCCACTTGGGAGAGACGGCGCAAGGATCTCCGGCCCGCCCTTCGGCGGCGACAAAGACCTCAAACGGTTCTTAAGTGCCTCAGGAACATTGGCTTAGGGCGGTTTGGGTGCTTCTCCGTCTCAAATTGGAACAATTGGGGCGCGTGTTGATTGATTCTGTAAGTTGCTGAAAATAAAGACATTTATTTCCCAAAAATTGCTTGACACCCTGCTTTTTCGGCTCATAAGATTTTGTCCAAGAGAGTTTTGACGGAAATCTAAGCCTCCGTTGGAACTATTCTCCCTTGAAAAGAGAAGGTCGCCCTGTTGCCGGGCGGCCTTTTCGTTTTACTCGGTGCACCGATCCGCATTTTGAAGTAGGCCACGTGTGGGTAAGTTCGAGTGGACGCAAACACTTTTAACTAAACTCTTAACGCGCGATTTGCGTATCATCTGTTGGGAATCGTCTGTTGAGCGCTAAGTTCTGGCGACGGACCCGGTTTACTAATCGGCGCGGGAGGAAATCATGTTCTGCGATGGATGTGGCACAACGGTGGAACCGGGTCAGGCGTTTTGCAGCCGATGCGGCAAACAAATCCTCGGGCCTGTGGCGGTGATGCAGCAGCGCCCCGGGCGCGTGCAGGGGCACCTTCAATTACTGGGGATTCTCTGGCTTGCCATTTCCGCGTTCAACACCATCGGCGGCGTGGTTCTCTTCGTCCTGGCCAACACCTTGTTTGCTCATCTGCATGAGATGGGCGCGCCACCGAACGCGCACACCGGGTTTCTACGTCCACTGTTGAGTGTGATCGGTATTTTCATCCTGGCCAAGGCGGCTTGCGGATTCATTGCCGGATGGGGATTGATGCAGCGCGAGCCTTGGGCCCGTGTCATCGCACTGGTCTTAGGCTTCATCTCACTGTTCAATATTCCCTTCGGCACGGCCGTCGGCGTGTACACCCTGTGGGTTTTGCTGCCCGCCCAGTCGCAACAGGAATACGACGCCCTGGTCGTTGCCCGCGCCGCATAATGAAGAGGATCTTGAGCGATCTTTTTCTAGGGGGATGACCTGTCTGGACCATCCGCGGTTGCGCCGTCGGCGATTTGATAAACTGGGACAGTCATACTGGGACAGTCCAGCCAGAAGCCGACGTAGCTCAGTTGGTAGAGCAGCCGATTCGTAATCGGCAGGTCAGCGGTTCAAGTCCGCTCGTCGGCTCCATTCTTTCTTCGACCGTCGAGCCTTCCCGACAACGTTTTCTGCCTCGAACAATGCAGTGCCGGATGCCTTTTTGCGAGTATCAGCCATGATATCGGCTTAATCGGTTTCTTGTTGTACGCTCGTAATCTGCGCCATCCATGCCATACACGCTGGAAACTCGCGAGGATCCAAAGGTTGGTCTTGCGGCCGAGATGCTTCGCGACTGCGGCAAGGTTCGACTGAAGGCATGGGGAGCCAGCATGCTTCCCTCGGTGTGGCCGGGCGATCTGCTGACGATTCAGAGCGTAGCGCACGACGAGGTCGTTCCTGGAGACATCGTGCTGATTCTGCGCGACAACCGCTTCTTTATTCACCGGCTGGTCGAACGGCAACAAGTTCAGGATTGCATTTCCTGGATCACGCGGGGTGACGCGGTGCCCGACAACGATCCGCCCGTGGCCACATCCGAGCTATTGGGCCGAGTGGCAGGGATTCGACGGGCCAATCGCAGTTTCGTTCCGAGCCGGCGAGTGTCGCTGCTCCGCTCCGCTCTGGCGTGGACGCTGTGCCGCTCGGATCGATTCCGCAATCTGACGCTGCGCGTTCATGCAGCGCGTTTGCAGGCAGGCCCGACGCGCACCGGACGGTTTTTTCGCGGCGTACTCGGTGCGGTGCGGGGAGTTGCCGGCATTTCCCCGTCCCATACTTCTCATCTTTGACACCTACTCTCGCCCCAACTGGGAAAGCGACCGTATCCATCGAGATCGGCGGAATGCCGATTGCGTGCGCCACAGGTCCCGAATTGAAGCCATTCTTCGTAAAGTTATGCAAAGATTGTCGAAATCCTGTTTTCCGGCACAACTCTCGGTTCATAATTCCGTTCATAGATGTAGATAGATTCCTTTTAAGGAGATCCCCATGCTCAAGCAACCCCTGCTCATTCTTGCCGCGGCCGGCCTCATCGCGATGGCCGCGCCTTTCGCGACGGCCCAGAATAGCCCGTCCGCGCCCCAGTCTAACGACCAGCAATCGCCGCCCGCGCAGGATAACGGTGGCCGGCACCATGGCCCGCCCGACCCTGCTGAACGGACCAGGGAACTAACCAAACATCTCAAGCTCACCTCCGATCAGCAAACCAAAGTGCAGAGTGCGCTTGAGTCTGAACATTCCCAGATGGAGAGCCTGCACCAGGACACTTCTCTTTCCCAGCAGGATCGCCGCACCAAGATGATGGAGATTCGCAAGAGCACCGATGACCAGATCCGCGGGCTCCTCGACTCTAACCAGCAGACGAAGTGGGACGAGATGCAAGCCAGGCGCGAGCAACGGATGCAAAACCGGGGCCAGCAGGGCCCGCCACCCCAGCAATAGCTGTCTGAAAGGCGAAAGTCGGCCGTTCCCTCGCGGTGATAACGCCGAGGGACGG
>PLKR01000164.1:11974-12678 GCA_003140655.1 Acidobacteriaceae bacterium
AACGACTCTCCCTGAGGAAAGGACAACCGCGTGATTGTTGGAGTTCCGAAGGAAACCTATCCGGGAGAGCGCCGGGTTGCGCTCGTTCCCGCCGTGGTCCCCACCCTCGCCAAGGCCGGACTCGAAGTGGTTGTGCAGTCGGGTGCTGGCGAGGCGGCCGGTTATCCCGATTCGGTTTATGTAGAGAAGGGCGCAAAGATTGTCCCCGATCGTGCCGCCGTGTTCAGCAGCGCTGACATTGTTGTGCAGGTGCTTTGCTACGGCTCCAATGACGTGACCGGCAAGGCTGACCTTCCTCTGCTGCGTCGCGATCAACTGCTGATTGGGTTTCTGCGGCCCTTCGGTTCCGCCGAAGTAGTTCAGCAGATTGCCGCCGCCGGCGTCACCTCATTCTCCGTTGAACTGGTACCCCGCACCACGCGCGCGCAAAGTATGGATGCGCTTTCCTCCATGGGAACGATCTGCGGCTACAAAGCGGTGCTGCTGGCCGCTGAAACGTCCATCAGAATCTTTCCCATGATGACGACGGCCGCGGGGACCATCACGCCGGCGCGAGTATTTGTCATCGGCGCAGGAGTGGCGGGACTGCAAGCCATCTCGACCGCTCGCAGGCTGGGCGCGGTGGCGTCGGCATACGACATGCGCGCAGCCTCCAAAGAGCAGGTGCAAAGCCTGGGCGGCCGCTTTATCGAGTTGCCCATTGA
>PLKR01000653.1 GCA_003140655.1 Acidobacteriaceae bacterium
CGGGTCTGTCTTTCCGCAAAACCGATGAATACTCCTGTTTCGAAAATGTTTCGCCGGTCTTTGGCATTGGCATTGCGCGCGTTCGTGCTGCGCTGGCTGGTGCTGTTCACGGTCGCCTGCTGGATCACGCAGATTCCCGCGGCCGGGCAATCGACGTCACCTCAGGGGCAAGAACTCAAGCCGATTCTGGACTACATTTCAACAGCGTGGGATACGCTCACGCGTTCCATCACAGATTGCCAGAGCCTGGTGGACCCCAAGATGAAAGTGGCTGCTGTCTTGTACTTGCCGGCGGGCATGGCTGAGCCGGCGGCGGTGCGGAAACTCACGAGCGAATGCAATGTGCGGATCGAGCACCTGCCGGTAGAAATACACCGTCTGGGCGAGGTGGATACGAGCAAGATCCAACCGCAGGGGCTGCTCTATCTGGAGAACAAATACGTCGTGCCCGGGGGACGCTTCAACGAGATGTACGGTTGGGACAGTTACTTCATTATTCGCGGACTATTGCGGGCGGGGCGCGTCGAGTTGGCGCGGGGCATGGTGGACAACTTCTTTTTTGAGGTTGAGCACTATGGCGCGATGCTGAACGCGAACCGGACCTACTACCTGACTCGTTCGCAGCCGCCTTTTCTGAGTTCGATGTTTGTGGACGTGTACGACGCGCTGCAGAAATCAGGACACGGGGACACCGCGTGGCTGGCGAGAGCCTATGCCGATCTTGAAAAAGATTATGAGACGTGGAACCGCGATCCGCACCTGGCGGGCGAGACGGGCTTGTCCCGTTACTACGATTTTGGGGAGGGCCCGCCTGCCGAAGCATTGCAGGACGAAACAGGTTATTACCGGAAGGTCACTACTTATTTCTTCTTTCATCCGGCTCAGGCGGACAATTACATTGTGGAGAATCTGCCGGGAGTGACGGAGCCGGTTGCGGGAGCTGCCTATACGCAGCAGGTGTGTGACGTTTCGGTGACGATGGGGCGTGCGGAGTGCGAAAAGCGGCGGGAATTCAAGCTGAGTTCCGACTACTACAGGGGCGACCGGTCGATGCGGGAATCGGGATTCGACGTTAGTTTTCGCTTTGGGCCATTCGGCGCCGCGACGCATCACTATGCGCCGGTGTGCCTGAACAGCTTGCTCTATAAGACTGAGAAAGATCTGGAGCAGATCAGCCGCTGGCTGGGCCGCACGACCGATGCGGAAAAGTGGAGCAAGCGCGCGGAAGAGCGGAAGAAGCTGATTGCGCGCTATCTCTGGGATGAGAAAGCCGGATTCTTTTTCGATTACAACTTGCTGACCGGGCAGCGGTCGTCGTATCGCTACGCAACCACTTTCTATCCGCTGTGGGCTGGGTTGGCGACGCCGGAACAGGCGAAGGCCGTGGTGAAGAATCTTGCAGCGCTCGAGAAGCCGGGTGGTCTGGCGATGAGCCCGGAGGACACGGGCGCGCAATGGGATCTGCCCTATGGCTGGGGAAACATTGAAATGCTGGCCATCGATGGGCTGCGCCGCTATGGATTCAACGCCGATGCCGACCGGATTTCTTATGAGTTTCTGTCGATGGTGGCCGAGAACTTCCGGCGGGATGGAAACATTCGGGAGAAATACGACGTTGTCACGCGGTCTTCCGAGGCTCACGTGGAAAATGGATACGCGATGAATGTGGTTGGGTTTGGTTGGACTAATGCGGCGTTTCTGGAATTGCTGCATGGATTGCCGAAGGATATGGTGGAACGTCTGGCGAGAGAGCAGGACCAGCCGTTGGCGGCGGGGGCGAAATGAACTGCTTAGGGGTGGGAGTCCTGTTTGGTTTGCAATTGTTCCGCTAGCTTTAGCTCGCTCTCGGCTTCCTCTTTCTTTCCCATGTCGCGATAAGCCTGACCGAGCAGATGATGAGTGGTGGGATTATTCGGATCCAGGGCCGCTGCCCGCTGCAAGGCGCGGACTGCTAACTCGAACTCTCCTTTCTTTTCCAGGACTTTTCCCATCAAGATGTAGGGGCCGGTCGACGTTGCATCGAGCCAGATGGAGCGCTGCAGGAGCCTTTCCGCGTCGTCGTACTTCTGAATTCGCGAGTAGGCGTCGGCGAGCTTATAGTAGGTTGCCGCGTGGGCGGGGTTGATGGCCGATTCTTTCTGGAATTCCGCGATGGCTTCTGGAACTCGCGACTTGTACAAAAACAATTCGCCGAGCAGGAAGTGAGCCAGTGGAAGCTTGGGGTCGAGAGTTGCAGCCTTCTGCGCGTATTCTTCGGCGACCGGATCGAACTCCTGCCGCAACAGCATGCGAGCCGTGAACAGATAACTGGCGGCAGAATCGGATGGCACGTCGAACATTTTGGCAAAGGCCGCACGCGCGTGCGGGTAATCTTTTGTCTGGATATAACAGATCCCAAGGATATAGGACGCATCCACGTTCGCCCTGGAATACCAACCTTGCACCTTTTCGAGAAGCGGAATCGCTTCCGCGGGATGTCCTCCTAAATAATAAGAAAGGCCGAGCAACTGCACCGCCTCGCCGCTGTTGGCATCGGCTGACGAGGCTTTTTTTAGCGAATCGATGGCTTTGGCGTACTCTCCTTTCTTGTAATAAGCCGTACCCAGTTCGAGGTCGAGGCCTTTTAGTTCAGGAGTATCCGCCTGGAGCATTTGCAACTGAGAGATGGCCTCGTCGATTTTGCCTTGCTGCATGAGCAGGCGCGCGGCCGCGAAATCGGGAGCCGGAGCGGGCGAAGCCTGCGAGGACGCAGCGGAGGGCGTTTGCGCCGATGCAGTTTGCTGCGCGAGTGCGATGGCGATGAAAGCCAATACACACGCTGCAACCCATGAACATCGCGAAATTGAGAANNTGCGGCATCATCATCTGTTACTGGCTCGTTGCGCGCTGCAGCGCTTGCAGATTCTCCCTGGCCAGAGCGTGATTAGGATTGAGCTGAAGCGCATGTTCGAAGTGCCCCTTGGCTTCGGAGAAGCGGCCCATTTCTGCCAAGGCGCTTCCCAGGTTCGCCTCGGCGTCGGCATCGTCGGGCTGCAACTGGAGGGCAAGACGAAATTGCTCCGCGGCTCCAGCGAAGTCATCTTGCGCGGCTAAAGCGTTTCCCAGGTTATAGCGAGAAGGGAAATAATCGGGGTGCGTTTTCAGGGCCTGCGAGAGGTATGCGACCGCTTTGCCGGGCTGGCCGGAGGCCAACAACGCGGCTCCCATGGCGTTGTTTGCGGCAGCGTCGTTGGGGCGAAGACGGAGCGCGATTTCGTACTCTCGCATCGCGTCCTCCAGTTTGCTGGCGGCTTGCAACATGGCGGCGAGGTTGTAGTGTGCTTCGAAGTCGGCGGGATCTTTTTCGATGTTGTGACGTGCCAACGCTTCCTGCAGCAACATGCGGGGATCGCCCTGCGCG
>PLKR01000228.1 GCA_003140655.1 Acidobacteriaceae bacterium
AAACTTTCGCTGCGGACACAAAATGCGACCACCGGGGCTGAAGCCCGCACAGATTTTGGAGCTTTACGCGGCGCTGAAGCGCCGCTCTTCCACGTGACACGGCCCGAAAGTCAACAGCAGGTTCCTCACCGGGCCATTGGCACGGCTCGGAATGACAAGGTTAGTTTATGGTGGCTTTACGCGGCGCTGAAGCGCCGCTCTTCCACGTGACAGCAGGCGGCTATGGGTCGGAAGCCAAGAGCAAAAGCAAAACCAAGAACAGAACCAAAAACAAAGTCAAAGTCAGCGGGCGGGGGCGCCCGCTCTACACGTTACAGGGCACTCATGTTTGAGAGGAACTCGCCGTTGGCCTTCGTCTTGCTCAGTTTGTCGATCAGCAACTCCATCGCTTCCACCGGGGAGAGCGGGTTCAGGACTTTGCGCAGGACCCAGATTCGGGACAGGTCTTCGCGGGGAATCAGCAACTCTTCTTTACGAGTGCCTGAGCGTTGAATGTCGATGGCCGGGAACACGCGCTTATCCACCAGCTTGCGCTCGAGAATAATTTCGGAGTTGCCAGTGCCTTTGAACTCTTCAAAGATCACATCGTCCATGCGGGAGCCGGTGTCGATTAGCGCGGTCGCGATGATGGTCAGCGAGCCACCTTCTTCGATGTTGCGGGCCGAGCCGAAGAAGCGCTTGGGACGCTGCAAAGCGTTTGAATCGACGCCGCCGGAAAGGACCTTGCCCGAGGGCGGAACGATTGTGTTGTAGGCGCGAGCCAGACGCGTGATCGAATCGAGCAGGATCACTACGTCGCGCTTGTGCTCGACCAGGCGCTTGGCCTTCTCGATCACCATTTCCGCGACCTGCACGTGGCGGGCGGCGGGTTCGTCAAAGGTGGAAGAAATCACTTCGCCTTTTACCGAGCGCTGCATGTCGGTGACTTCTTCGGGACGCTCGTCGATCAGGAGCACCATCAGCACGACTTCCGGATGGTTCGTGGTAATGGAGTTCGCGACGTTTTGCAGCAGCATGGTCTTGCCGGCGCGCGGCGGAGAAACGATGAGGCCGCGTTGTCCCTTGCCGAGAGGCGTCAGCAAATCCATCACGCGGGCGCTGGAGTTCTCGCGAGTGGTCTCGAGCTTGAGGCGCTCCTGCGGGTACAGCGGCGTCAGGTTGTCGAAAAGGATTTTGTTGCGGGCTTCGTCGGGCGATTCGAAGTTCACGGCTTCGATCTTGACGAGCGCGAAGTATTTTTCGCCTTCGTGCGGAGGGCGGACTTGTCCGCTGATGGTGTCGCCGGTTTTCAGGTCAAACTTGCGGATTTGCGAGGGCGAGACATAGATGTCATCCGGACCGGGCAGATAGTTGTAATCGGGGGAGCGCAGAAAGCCGTAGCCGTCGGGCAAAATCTCAAGCACGCCCTCGGCGAAGATGTGGCCTTCTTTTTCGCTCTGGGCCTGCAGGATTTTGAAGATGAGATCCTGCTTGCGCAGTCCGCTGGCACCGGGCAGCTCCAAGGTCCTTGCGATCTTGGTGAGCTCGGTAATGTTCTTTTCTTTTAATTCAGCAATGGTCATGATTCACCTAAACCCGGTCACTTAAACGTATCCGTTTCAGCGTTGTCGGGAGATTTTCAAAGGAGGGTACACAGGGAAGACAAAACACCACGAGGCAGGCGGACAGGGCTGCTTTAAGCAGCCCGCCGTTGTGCCTCAGCAAAATTCTCCGGCTCCGACAGGACTTCCTGCCGCTCCTTGCCAGCGATCCGGTCCAACACACCATTCATTGTTTCCTGGATTCTGGTGCTGGGCCGATGGAACTTCCGCGTGGCCTTGGAGGCGAGCTGGCAAAGCATATAACGATTCCGCAATGTCTGTAAAGCGTCAAACACACGATCAGAGCGCATGTCTGTATCACTCCTTCCTTATTAAGTAAGGGCATTTCGCGTTCGCCCTGCCCCAGCGAAACTGGCCGGAACCCCAACAGACCGTCCTAAGCCATTGATTCCACTAAGGTTATAAATGAGTTAGCGCAATCCCTACCCAGAATAGATGCGTGACCGGTCCCCGAAGATGCTCGTTTTTCCTGATTTGGGCTCACAGGTCGAGGTATCTCAGATAAGACCTAGAGACTCCGGAGGTCCGTGGAACAACACAATGTATCCGGAAACGGAAGACAGGTCAACACATTTTACGCAGTTTTACGTACCTCTATTGTTAACAGTTCCGATCCGGTGGGACCCTAGATTCAGCGGGGGTTTTCCTTCATTTTTCGATCCAAGTTCTTCGATCTCAGGCGAGACTGAGGAGCAGGAAGCGAAGATCTCTGCGGAAGTGGAAAAAGGGCCCCCAGGGGGCCAAAAGGCCGAATTCATGCCTCCTTTTGACGCAGGCCTGGGAGGTCGGCTCCGCCTCTTCTTTAATTCTAATGCTCCGGCCTCCCACCCCTAGGTCCAGTAGGTGCGGTCGAGGGAGCGGTATTGGATGGCTTCGGCGATGTGCTTGGGTTCGATGGCTGCGGTTTCTTCGATGTCGGCGATGGTGCGCGCTACTTTGAGAATGCGATCGTGAGCGCGGGCGCTGAGTCCCTGCTGAGTCATGGCGCGCTCGAGCAGTCGTTCGCAGTCGGGAGAAAGCTCGCAGAACGCGCGAATGTGGCGGGAGGACATCTGCGCGTTGCAATAGATCNNGAGCTTTCCGGTTCGTTGGTCGAGCGCATTTCTTTGTAATTCACCGCGGGGACGTCGATGTGAATGTCGATGCGATCCATGAGCGGGCCGGAGATTTTCGAGATGTAACGCTGGATCATTGGAGTAGTGCACTGGCACTCGCGGGTGCGGTCATTGCGGAAGCCGCAGGGACAGGGATTCATCGCGGCGGCCAGCATGAAACGCGCGGGAAACGTGAGTGCCATGGCGGCGCGGGCGATGGTGACGGAGCCATCTTCGAGCGGCTGGCGCAAGACTTCGAGGACATTGCGGGGAAATTCCGGGAGTTCGTCGAGAAAGAGCAGTCCGTTGTGGGAGAGCGAGACTTCGCCGGGACGCGGGATTACGCCTCCGCCGATCAGACCGGCATCGGAGATGGTGTGGTGGGGCGAGCGGTACGGACGCTTGCCCACGAGGCCGCTGCCGGGATCGAGGACTCCAGCTACGCTGTGAATCTTGGTGGTCTCGAGCGCCTCTTCGAAAGTAAGCGGCGGCAGGATGGTGGGCATGCGCTTGGCCAGCATGGTTTTGCCTGAGCCAGGCGGACCGATCATTAGGATGTTGTGGCCTCCGGCGCAGGAGATTTCGATGGCGCGCTTGGCCGTCTGCTGGCCGCGAACATCTTTGAAGTCGACCAGGAACTCTTGTGATTCGCGCAGCAGGGCGTCGCCATCGGCTTTCAGCGGGAGGATGCCGTTGCCTGAGTTTACGAAATGGATTACATCCAGCAGCGAACGCACGGGGTAGACATCGACACCGCCGACCATGGCGGCTTCGCGGGCGTTGGCTTCGGGCACGACCAGCTTTGAAATCTTGCGGGTGCGAGCTTCGAGGGCGATGGGCAGCGTGCCGCGAATGCCGCGAACGCCGCCATCGAGCGATAGCTCNNCGAATCCTGAGCCTTCTTTCTTTATGTCGGCGGGGGCGAGGTTGATGGTGATGTGGGTGGGCGGGATGTCGTAGCCGCAGTTTTTCAGCGCGGCGCGTACGCGGTCGCGGCTTTCGCGGACTGCGGCATCGGGCAGGCCGACGGTATGAAAGTGGTCCTGGTCGGTCTTGATGCCGGAGCAGTCGACCTCCACCTGAATAATGTTGGCGTCGATGCCGTAGAC
>PLKR01000613.1 GCA_003140655.1 Acidobacteriaceae bacterium
TTCGGAAGCCGGGAGCCGGGAACCGGGAACCGGTTCCATCCACGCCGCCGACGCGCTGGCTGGCATCATCGACCTGGGCGACGCTCCCACCTGCAGCTTCTGCGGCAGCATCATGACGCGGAATGGTTCGTGTTATCGGTGCGGGAGTTGTGGGAGCACGAGCGGGTGCTCGTAAGCTCAGTTTTGACAAACACGTCTCAGAGGCCCGGCTTTTAAGCTGGGACTGAAGCCCGGTTTCTTTTGGCGCGGTTTACGCGGCGCTGAAGCGCCGCTCTTCCACGGTGCTGCACGCGGCAGTTTTCCGCGTCGGGGCTTGCGGTGCGACTGAAGTCGCGCCCTTCCCGGTCGTGGCGCTTCCCGAATCCCAGGGGGATGGGCCGTGGAATCCGAGCGAAAAACGTCCACGGGGCTGAAGCCCGGTTGCTTTTGGGGTGCTTGACGCGGCGCTTAAGCGCCGCTCTTCCACGTTGCTGCGTGCGGCGGTTTTTCTTACGTTAGCCTGCGTCGGTTCTTCTGCGGTGCCGGTGCACGGATTCGTGACGATCGCTGTGGACGGTGAGCAGATTCGATTTCTGGCGAACTATTGGACGCTGGCGCAACCGTGGAAGAGCGGCCCTTCCAGGGCCGCGTCGGGTCGCGTAAACGTTGCGGCCTTTAGCCTCCGTGGTCGTCCTTCCCAATCTGGAATCTTAACTTTTTCGGGTGTGACAAGCGTCACCTTCAATTCTCACTTCACAGCTTTACGATTCCGATCATGGATGATTCACAGCGTACGTTTTTCGTCACAACCGTTACGTGGCAACGCTTGCCCATCTTTCGTGTCGAGTCGCGGGCTCGGCTTTTGATCGAGGTGTTGCTCGGGTATCGCGATCAGGGGAAATATTTGCTGCACGAATTTGTTGTTATGCCGGACCATGTTCATTTGTTGCTTACGCCTGCGCCTGAAATCTCTTTGGAGAGGGTTATGCAATTTATCAAAGGTGGATATTCGTATCCGCTGCGGAAGGTGGAGAAGATTCAGGTTTGGCAGGAGAGTTTTACGAATCATCGGATTCGTGATGCGGAGGATTATGGGAGGCATTGCGAGTATGTGCGTTTGAATCCGGTTCGGGCGCGGCTATCGAGCGATGCATCGGCTTATCCTTTTCGTCAGCGAGTCCGGGGGTGCGGTTGGATGAAATGCCACAGGGGCTGAAGCCCGGTTTCCCTAAGAGCGCTTGACGCGGCGCTGAAGCGCCGCTCTTTCACGGTGGTGCACGCGGTCGAGACGGGTGCCCCGAAAACGTCGCCCTTTTGGGAGCGCCGACGAAACCATCCACGGGGGCTGAAGCCTGGCTTCCGTAGTGACGCTTGACGCGGCGCTGAAGCGCCGCTCTTCCACGGTGCTGCTGGCGGCGGTTTATCCTTTGGGGGCTTGCGGCACGACTGAAGTCGTGCCCTTCCCGAGCCCCTCCCCGGACGGCGGAGTTTTCCACAGGCGAACCGTGTGACATCCGACCGTGACTTGGATTTTTTGTGTTGAAACACTGGAGNNGGGAGGAGTGGGCTTATGAGACGGAAGGCTAATCGGATGGCTGGTGGGTTGTTGAAGGGGTGCAAGGAGCGGGGGGAGTGGGCGGAACTTTATTTCATGATGCTGGTGGTGGGGCTGGGGATGAAGGTGTTGCGGCTGTTTGGGCAGACGGGCAGGTACGACGTGGGAGTGGAGAACGCTGGGCGGCTGTTGCGGGTCCAGGTTAAGTCTACGATTTACACGCGGCGTAATGGCGGGTACAGCTTGAATGTGATGGGTCCGCAGCGGAAGAAGTATGAACCGGGGACCGTGGATTTTTTTGCGATTTTGCTGATCCCGATTGACGAGTGGTACATCATTCCGTTTGAGGTTATGGGGAGGACGAATTCGTCGATCCACTTTACGCCGGAGAGCGTGCGGCAGAAGTATGGGGCTTACCGGGAGGCTTGGCATTTGCTGCGGGAGACTGGGTTGACGATTCAGGCTTGTGTGGATCCGGAGTGGGCGGAGGTGCCGCTCCCATCCGGCGCAGATTCTCCGGTCAGCAACCAGCGGGAATCGAGTGCTCCGCTCGAGGCTAAGCTCGCTCGAAGACCGATCTAGGCTTCCAACCTTCCTCAACTCCCGCACTTGCTATTGCTTAAGCTGTTTTGTACATATCGTAATATACACACATTATTGGATGCACAAAATGTTCCAGTTGGAACATGTCTCACAAGTGTTCCGGTGGGAACATTAAGCCACTCCCCAAGCTGCCCCTTCGCCAGCGTCAAGATGAATGTGAGTTGCCTCTGTCTGTAGGATAGAGAATCCGGCAGGGCGCCCCAGCCGTACCTATAAATAGAGCCGACGATGCCTAAGCTTAATCCCGACGCGCAGCACCCCAACCCGAGATGCCGGATGGCTGGGCACAAAATTCGTATTGTGTTCTTGCTGCTTTTTTCCTGGCTGTCGCTTCCCCTGTTGGCTCAAGAGACTGTTCTGAAGGGCCGGGTCATCGATCCCGATGGAAAGGCTTTGCCGAAGGCAACGGTGCAACTGATCGACCGTGACCACGTTCGTGGACGGGGAGCAACTACCGGGCCTGATGGACTGTTTCAAATCGTGCTGCCTTCCGCGGGACAATTCGTGATCAAAGTTGAGGCGTCAGGATTTCGTCCGGTCGAACAGCCGGTCAGCGTTTCTCGGGCCGGCGCTTCCGAAATCACAGTGAAGATGGCCCAACTTTCATCCCGGGTTGAGAACATCACAGTCATTGCGGACGTGAGCCAGTCCGATGTGCTTTCTCCCGACCCTGCGGAGAAGATCTTTGTCCGTCAGGACTTGCTGGACGCCAATCCCGGCCGGCCCGGCGCTCCGGTATCGATTCCCGGATATCCCATAGAAACCGCTTCCAGCGGCATCAAGGCGCCGCAATACTTTGCGCCGGGTGTGGCGGGAGATCATGGCGAGCCGATCGCACAGTACATGGCGGTCGGCAGCTNNAACATATTCATTCCGGAGGTTGTGGAGAGCGTTCAGGTCGATGGCGGAGCGTTCAACGTTCGGGAAGGAAATCATTCCGTCAATCTGGCGGCAACGTACGGACTGCGCTCCCGCCTCGATCCGTTCGTAACCTTTACCGGAGACTATCGGGATATCGATCTGGTAGCCGGATTAAGCCCCACGCCCGAGTCGTGGATGGCCTTCACCGCCTCCTATGGCAACGGATTCCTTGCCCGGCTGGAACATCGGCAACAATACAAATTCAATGGCGAGCGAGTGTTTCACGCCGGCGAGCACCGGCTCACTCTGTTTGGCATTGGATATTACGGTTTCTCCTACGTGCCAGGACTTGTTCCGATCTTTGCCTTGAATTCTGCCGACGAGAATTTCTCTAATTACGGCGACACCATCGATCCACGGCAGAAAGACCAGACCCATACCGCTCTGGTTGCCTTGAACGATGTCTGGCAACTTAGTGGCAGCCAGCAACTGAATCTCTCAGGCTTTTTTCGCACCTACAATCTTTCGTTGTTTTCAGATTTCGGACAGGGCCTGATCCGGCAGAGTGAGTTTCGCACCGTTGCCGGCGGCAGCGCGAATTATGTAAATAAGATTGCCGAATATTTGTCGTTGCTGGCAGGCTTTGACTACGAGCGCGAAGCGCCGCGCCGGGATGATCTCGACCACTATGGATTCTTTAATCCCGGCGAACCCGCCTATTACGGGCCGTTCACGCCCGTGGACGGCAATAACGTGACCATCACACCGCTAACCCCGTACATCGCCGCCGAAGGCGCAGTGGCTCGCTACTTTCGCTACTATCTCGGCTGGCGCCGCGACGAGATTGATATTGATAACGACGATCTGCTGCACGCCGAGAATTCGTTTCAGAAATGGGTGGGCGTGAACTCGCCCAAGGCTACGGTTTCTTTTCTTCCCAAGGAATCGTGGTACGTTCCTCTTATTTCTCTCAGTTTTGGACAAGCTTTCTTTACGGAAGACCCTCGAATCGGCTTGGGAACAGGCGCTGGCACTCCGGTCCCTGGCTCTCCCGTGGCCACGTCGCATTCTTATC
>PLKR01000376.1:0-3464 GCA_003140655.1 Acidobacteriaceae bacterium
CGGGTGGAGTGTGAAGGCGGAGTGCGCGCGGGTTGGCTGACGACCTCAGCGGGCCTGCTGGCCGTGATTGGGGTTGTGGCCAGCACAATGTTGGTGATGGGGCTGTGGAAGTCGCGGAACCTGCCGTTCGAGCCGGATATTGGACGTTTGCTGAGCGAGCAGGATACGAACGCGTATACGCTTTCGACGTCGCACATGCTGGATTTGAGTTACGCGTCGTTTGCCGCGCTGCGGTTGCCGGCGGCGCTGGCGGCGTTGGTGCTGCTGGTGGCGCCGTTGACGTCATTCACTCTGCGTTTGGTCAGGCGAAATTATTCCGCGACCTGGGTGTTGGCTGCGGGATTGGCGGTGTTCCTGGTGGCGGCGCACATTGCCTTGGGGCGATTTGGTCCGTATCTTTCGTCGAAGCAGTTGGCACGGGAGATCGCGGCGCGGATGCGGCCGGAAGATAAGGTGATGATCTATGGGGACCAGGCGTTTGGGTCGTCATTGCTGTTTTATCTGCGGCGGCCCATCGATCTGGTGGAGGGGCGGACGACTTCGATGTGGTTCGGTTCGACCTTCGCGGATGCGCCCAAAATCTATTTGAGCGATGCGGATTTGCAGCGGGACTGGGCAGCCAGCGGCCGGGTATTCTTGTTTGTACCATCGTACGAAAAAGTGCGAGTCGATGGGCTTTTACCCGCGAAGTTCGTGATCGGGGAGGTTTCAGGTAAGTACGTTTACAGTAATCAGCGGTAACAACTCGCGGCAAACCTTGAATCGCGGAGTGCGCGAAGAAATGCCGCTGAGATCGCGNNGGGCGATCGCATTGCTGGGGATTTGTGGAATTGTGATGAGCGTTGCGACAGCGCAGTCGGCCGGAGTTCCGCAGGCGGCGGCTAGCGCTGCCGGGCCAAAGAAGGCAGAGCAGCAGTTCAAGAATATCCAGGTTCTCAAGGGCATTTCGGCAGATCAATTGATTCCTGCGATGCAGTTCATCACCGCGTCCCTGGGGGTGGAATGCGAGTTCTGCCACGTGCAAGGCGCGTTCGAGAAAGACGACAAGAAGCCGAAGCAGACAGCGCGGAAAATGATGGAGATGATGTTCGCCATTAACAAGGACAACTTCGAGGGACATCGCGAGGTGACTTGCTATTCGTGCCACCGGGGCAGCACCGATCCNNAAGGGAGGAAGGCCGAAGAAAAGGAGAGCGAAGGCGCGGAAGGGAAAGAAGCAAGCGGGCCGGCCGCCGATCAGTTGTTTGACAAGTATCTGCACGCTGTGGGCGGAACCGCTGCGATCGAAAAGATTACGAGCCGGGTGATGAAAGGCACGATCACCTTCGGCGACAGGAACGTTCCGATCGACATTTTCTCGAAAGATCCGAACAAGCGGATATCGTTCACGCACACGCCTGAGGGAGACAGTGTGACCGCTTTCGACGGCCACGAAGGCTGGTTGGGCTTTCCCCGGCGGCCGGTGCGCGAAATGCATGGGCCGGACATGGACGCGGCAGCGATGGATGCGGATCTTCACTTTGCGGCGCACTTGAAAGGGATGTTCAGCGAAGCACAGGTGCGAGGCACGGAGAAGATCGGCGACCACGATGCCTACCTGGTGATTGGGCGGCGTGAGGGAAAGCCTCCGCTGCGACTGTATTTTGACGAACAGTCTGGTTTGTTGGTGCGGCTGGTTCGATACGGAGAGACGCCGTTGGGGCGCTTGCCCACGCAGATCGATTATGCGGATTATCGCGAAGCGGGCGGGGTGAAGATTCCATTCCGCTGGACGCTGGCGCGGCCCGGTGGGCGGTTCACGATCCAGGTGAGCGAGGTGAAGGAGAACGTTCCGGTGGATGATTCGAAATTTGCCAAGCCGCCAGCGCCTCCGGAAGAACAGAAGGGCGCGGCAAAGTGAGTGTTTGCCGCGGGCGTGACGGTTACGTTGGTGACCGTCGGGGGGGGCTTTCGATGGGCAGAGGCGCGAGTGAATGCAAAACTATCCGGGTTAAGATGCTGCAAGAGGGTATTGCATGCGAATCATGATCAGGCTCGCAGTTCTGGTGATGGTTGGTGTTCCCGCAATTTTGGCGGCGCGAGGGCAAAGCAGCGCGAGTGCCGCGGAGCAGCAATTGTTTGCTGGGGTGAATCGAGCGCGCAAAGCCCAGGGGTTGCCGGGGTTGAAATGGGATGAAACGCTGGCAGCGGCGGCGCGGCGTCATGCGGGGTTGATGGCGCAACATGGTTTAGCGGAACATGGGTTTGCCGGGGAACCCAGCCTGGCTTCGCGGGCTACGCAGGCCGGAGCGCATTTTGTATGGCTGGCGGAAAACGTGATCCAGGGCCGTGGAGTTGAAATCATTCAAGAGGAGCTTCTGAGATCTGCGAACCACCGCGCGAACATGCTGGATGCAGAAATGGACTCGATCGGAGTGGGAGTAATGGAGCGGGGCGGTCAGTTATTTGCGGTGGAGGATTTTTCGAAGGCGAAGTGACCGACGTTTTTTCTGCGTCTTTGCAATAACAAATCCTGATGGGAACGATAAATAGTTTCGATTTCCGCGGAGCGGCTGCAGACGATAGAGTGAGCGTGCGGAATTGTGTTCGCATGGGGTTCGCTCGCGGGGCACGAACACGAGAAGAAAATCATGACGAAAGTTGAAGCGGTCATTCAGAACTCCAAGCTGGAAGCGGTGAAGAACGCGCTGCACGAGATTGGCGTCGAGGGCATGACGGTGCTCGAGGTCCGAGGGCATGGACGGCAGAAAGGCCACACCGAAGTGTACCGCGGCCGCGAGTACAGCGTGGACCTTATTCCTAAGACCAAGCTGGAGATGGTGCTGCCGGATGCGATGGTGGAGAAGGCAGTGCAGGCCATACTGGGGGCCGCGCGCACGGGCAAGATCGGCGACGGGAAGATTTTTCTGACGCGCGTAGACGAAGCGATTCGCATCCGCAATGAGGAGCGGGGCGAGGGAGCGTTGTAAGACGGCAATCGGGGCGTGGATCGCGGCAAGACTGGGGAAACAAGGAAACANNGCGCGCGACTTCGCGGCGACGGGAGACGGCTGTGCCGCGGTTGCGACGCGGACGCGGCTCATCGAAGACATTCTTAGACGGCTGTGGCGGAACCTGTTATCAGCCGACGAACAGGGACCGCGGGACTTTGCGCTGGTGGCGACTGGAGGCTTCGGGCGCGGATGGCTCTTCCCGTATTCCGATATTGACCTGCTTTTTCTGTACGCCGATCGCCGGGGTGAAGAAACTCACAAAGAGGCGATTCGGCGGTTCTCTCAGGAGCTGTGGGATCTGAAGCTCAAGTTAAGCCCTGCGTCGCGGACGCTGACGGAATGCGACCGTTTTGATCCGAACAACACCGAATTCACCATTTCTCTTCTCGATTGCCGCTACCTGGCGGGCGACCGCGACCTGTTCGCGAGGCTTCACGAGAAAATAATTCCCAAACTGGTGATGCGGGAAGC
>PLKR01000376.1:3485-6854 GCA_003140655.1 Acidobacteriaceae bacterium
AGCTGGGCGATTGGCCAGATACTAGCTCGCTGCGGGCGCCTGTGCGGAAGCAACTGGACGCGGCTCTGGAGTTCCTGATGGCGGCGCGTTGTTTTCTTCATTTTCGCCACGGGCGCGACGACAACGCACTGAGCTGGGAGGCGCAGGATGAAGCCGCGACGCGGAAGATCGGGGCTTCGGATGCAGCCGACCTGACGGCTGCAGATTGGATGCGGATTTACTTCGGGCATGCGCGCGCCGTGCAGCGCACGGTGATGCAGTTGCTGGAGGAGATTCCGGAGGCGTGGTCTTCGCTGCGGCGGCAATTTCAGGGCTGGCAGTCGCGGCCGTCGAGTACAGACTTTTCTGTGGTCGATGGGATGATTTTTCTGCAGCAGTCTTCTTCGCTGCGGGATCCCGAGACGCTGCTGCGTTTGTTTCACTTTATGGCGCACCACGGATTGAAATTGAGTGCGACCACGGAACACCGAATCGAGCAGGCACTTCCGGCTTTGGCGGTGACTCCGCCGCGAGGGGCGGAACTGTGGCTGTACTTCCAGGAAACGCTCTTGCAGCCGCATGCCGCGGAGGCGCTGCGGGCCATGCATTCGCTGCGCCTGCTCACCTTGCTGCTGCCGGAATTGAAGCCGATTGATTCGCTGGTGGTGCGGGATTTTTATCATCGCTTCACGGTGGACGAGCACTCGATCCTCGCCATTGAGAGTCTGCACCGGTTGAAGCAGTCGCAGTCGGAATGGGATAAGCGGTATGGGGAGTTGCTCGGGGAGCTGGAAGATCCGGAATTGCTTTATCTTGCGCTGCTGTTGCACGACACGGGAAAAGGAGTGCCGGGCGGCAATCATGTGGAGGCCAGCCTGGAGATCGCCGGCCGCTGCCTGGACCGTCTGGATGTGGATGCGGGAGAACGCGCGGTAGTGCTGTTTCTGATCGGGAACCACCTGGAAATGTCGGCGCAACTTCGGCGTGACATCTTCAATCCGGAGACAGTGGCGGCTTTCGCGGAGAAAGTGGGCACGCCGGAACGGCTGAAGATGTTGTGCCTGCTGACGTATGCGGACATCAAGGCGGTGAATCCGGAGGCGCTGACACCGTGGAAAGCGGAGAACGTGTGGCAGCTTTACATCGGCGCCGCCAACTACCTGAACCGCAGTGCGGACCAGCGCGTGCACGATGCAAACGGAGAAAAACTGGCGCGGCTGCGCAGCCTGGCTCCGGTAACGGGCGTGAAGTTCAAGGATTTTGTGGAGGGATTTCCACAGAGATATTTGCGGGTACACTCCGCCGAAGACGTGATGCGGCACCTGGAAATGGCGGAGGAGTTCGGCCACGATGCCGTGCAGGTGGACCTGAAGCGGGGCCGGCATTGGTATGAGCTGACGCTGGTGACCAAGGACCGGGCGTCGTTGTTTGCGACTTTGACGGGAGTGCTGGCGGCCTGGGGAATGAACATCGTAAAGGCACATGCCTTTTCGAACCAGGCCGGGACCGTGGTGGACACTCTCTACTTTACCGACCGCTTTCGCACGCTGGAGTTGAATTTGTCAGAGTGGGATCGGTTCAAGCGGAGCATCGCGGCGGTTTTGGCGGGTGGGGCGGATCTCGACAAGATGCTGCGCGATCGTCAACGCGGGGAGAAGATGACCCGAGTCAAAGTTGTGGTTGCGACGCGGATTGATTTTGACGATCGATGTTCCTCGACGAGTACGCTGCTGCAGGTGATTGCGCAGGACCGGCCGCGCTTGTTGCACCGGATCAGTTCATGCCTTTCGCATCAANNAGCTGAAGAGTCTGGAGCTTGGTTGATCGGTAGGTCTGGGAGCTTCGTACCTCAGGGCCAAAGCCCGCAATCATCGGTGGCACTTACCGCAGCGCTGGAAGGGCTGCGCCATCAAAAACCAGTATGGCCTCGGCAAATCTTAAAGTGGTACCATTCCCTGCTGACAACATGACCAAACGCCGTTTGTTCATCTCATCATTACTCCTGCTGTCGTTCAGTGGGTTTTCTGCCGCACAGGCTCCATCCCAGACCGCAACCCCGCATGCCATTGTGCTGCACGCGGCTCGTCTGCTGGACGTGAAGAGCGGACGCTTCGTGAAACCGGGCGAAGTACTGGTGTTGGGCGAGCGGATCGTTGAGGTGGGCTCTTCTGTGAAGCGGCCGGCGGGCGCTGAGGTAATTGATTTAGGCGATCGCACGCTAATGCCTGGATTGATCGACGCGCACGTGCATTTGTTTCTGCATCCTGGGGCGGAGGACTTGCAGACGGTGCAGGAGTCGGTGCCGCAGCGCACGATCATGGCGCTGCTGGCGGCACGCGACGATTTGATGGCGGGCTTCACCGCGGAACGCGACATGGGAACCGAAGGCGCGGGGTCGGCCGATACAGCGGTTCGCAACGCGATTGATGAGGGGCTGGTGCCGGGGCCGCGGTTGCGCATCAGCGGGAATGCCATCAACATCCTCGGCGGACACGAAGATGCGATCGGCTACAACCCGGCTCAGCATGTGCTTTCCAATGCCGATTACGCGAACAATGCCGCCGAGTTGGTGGCGGTTATGCGCCAGCAGTTTAAGGAAGGCGCGAACTTCATCAAGATTTATGAGACTGGGCCGGACAAGGTGCGTGACGGCCAGTTTTCCACGATTTATCAATACACCGAAGCTGAACTGAGGACGGCGGTGGAGGAGGCGGCGCGTCTAGGCAAGCGTGTGGCGGTGCATGCCACCGGCGAACCGGGCACACTGTTCGCGGCGCGGGCGGGAGTGGCTTCCATCGACCATGCCAATCAACTTGGCGACGAGACGATGCGACTGATGCGCGAAAAACAGATCTTCGCCGTGCCGACCTTTACTATCTTCGAGTATTTCGCCGGCCATGCGGCTACGCCGGCACGAGCCGAGTATGAGCACCAGATGCTCGACTTGAAGGTGCAGGAATTCCGCAAGCAGATCGCGGCAGGAGTTCCGATGGCCGTGGGATCGGACGTAGGACCGTTTCCTCACGGGACGCAGGGGCAGGAATTTGTGCTGATGGTGAAGCACGGCATGTCGCCGCTGGCGGTGCTGCAGGCGGATCTGCTCAATGGAGCGAAACTGCTGGGTTGGGATGGTCAGATTGGCGCGTTGGAGCCGGAATATTTGGCCGACATCATTGCTGTTTCCGGCGATCCGCTGCAGGACATTAGTGCGCTGCAGAATGTTTCTTTCGTAATGAAGAGCGGCGTGATCTACAAGAAGTGAGGATAAGTGCAGGGCTGGTTTCGTAAATGCTTCCTCCCTGCAAGAGCCGCTTCTAAAGTTTCGGCTTGACTTTCGAAAGCGGGAATAGTACCTGGCAATCTTTGAATAGCAGGGCGGTTTGTTGGGGG
>PLKR01000464.1:0-4044 GCA_003140655.1 Acidobacteriaceae bacterium
GCAGGCCTGACCAGCGTTCACAAACGCTCCCCACACCGCTGCACTCGAGGCCACGTCCACATCGGCATCGTCGAGCACCAGCATGGGATCTTTACCGCCCAACTCCAGCACCACGGGCAACAGGCGTTCCGCCGCTATGGCCGCGATGCGTTTGCCGGTAGCAACGCTGCCGGTGAACACCAGCTTGTCAATCCCATATCTTTCCAACCCAGGCGTACCCCGCGAATGAATCAGCGCCGCGCCGGTTGCGCCATCGCCCACCACCACTTGGAAAACATCCCGCGGCACGCCCGACGCGTGCAGCAGCGACTGCAGTTCCAGAGCCACAAGAGAAGTAAATTCTGAGGGCTTCAGCACCACGGCATTTCCCGCCACCAGGGCCGCGAGTGTTTCGGTTGCGGGAATGGAAAACGGATAATTCCACGGCGAGATGATCCCGACCACTCCGTAAGGCTCGCGCACCAGCCACCCGCTTTTGAGCTTGGTGACAAGATTGCCATGCGGAAGCGGCTCGTCGCGCAGCAGGCGCCAGGCATTGTCGATCAGGAAACGCGCCGTATCGAGCACCACCAGCACCTCGGTGGTCAGAGCTTCGGCCACCGGCTTGCCTGTCTCGCGCGTGATGGCCTCAGCGATCTCTGATTTCTTCTCGAGCAGCCTGCGCTGAAACTCTCGCAACACCGCGATCCGCTTACATACGCCGATCCCAGCCCACGCTGACTGCGCCGCGCGCGCCCGCACCACGGCCGCCTGAACTTCACTCTCGCTGGCGCATTCCCACTCGCGCAGAACTTCGCCTGTCGCCGGATTCACCGACGAAACTTTGCGCACCGCGATCTGGAGATCAGTGACCGTAAGGTTCAGTACTCCACATTCACCAAATACAATCCGCTGGCCGGCGCCGTCGCTCCCGCTGCCGAGCGGTCGCGCGCCTCCAGTATCCGCGTGAGATCCTCGGCCCGCAGCGTTGCCTTGCCCACCAGAATAAACGTTCCCACCAGATTGCGAACCATGTGGTGCAGAAAACCCGATCCCTTCACCGTGTAGATAAACTCGTCTCCCTGGCATTCCCAGCTCGAAGTAAAGATGCGCCGGACGTTCGAGGCTGGCGCGCCTTCGCGTCCATGGCGATTCTCGCTAGATGCGAAAGGCGGCGGGACGCCGGCGCTACGTTCCGGATCTGCCGCGGCGAATGAAGTGAAATCGTGCTCACCCTCAACCAGTCCCGCCGCCCGCACCATCGCCGGCTCATTCAAGGGATACGGATAATGCCACACATACCTGGCCAGAAACGGTGTACAGATCGCGGCACGATAAATCCGGTACCGGTAAGTCTTTCCTCGCGCCGACCTGCGCGCGTGAAAATCCGCTGCCGCCTCTTCTACTTCCAGAACCCGTACCGACGCCGGCAAGATATCGTTCAGTGCCTTCACGAAATTCGCCGCCGGGACCGAAGACTCCGTGACAAATGTCACCACCTGCGCCAGCGCATGCACTCCTGCGTCCGTCCTTCCGGAACCCTGCGGCAATACTTTTTCACCCGTGATTCGTCCAATGGCTGAGGCCAGGGTGCCCTGCACCGTAACTGCATCGGGCTGCACCTGCCAGCCCGCGAATTCCGATCCGTCATAGGAGAGAATCAGTTTGAGATTGCGCATTCGATCTTTTAATTCTTGCAGACGCGAGTCCCACACCCGCGCCGGTTCATCCAAACCATTTCGTGCGTCAGGTTTTTCCACACAATCGTGTGATTCCGCTCCCTGGGAGGCATTCGGCCGTCGCCAGAACTTTATCAGTTTCAACTCCCGCAGCGCTCGGAGGAGAATCCGTGGCGTCGGATATACTGGTGCGTTTCACCAAACTTTCGTCTTGCTCTCGTTTTTCAGGTGCTTTTCAGGAACCGCGGTGCTGCCGGTTGCGTACTAACACCTGAGCAGAAGTTTCATTTTTGGGTAAATCCGGCTGTCTCACGCTGCCACCAGGTCTTTGATTGTTGCACTTGTCTTAACGAAACCGGTCTTAACGAAAACGGTCTTAACGTACTGGTCTTAACCAACTGGTCTTAACTAACGGAGATGAGTAGATGCCATTCGCACATTTAGCCTCAACCATCCGGCTGATCAGCGCCGCAGTCTTATTCGGAACCCTGACCATCGCAGGTTGGGGCCAGGAACCGCCCGCCGCGCCCGTCCCGCAAAACACACCGGAAACGCGGCCGCTCCCTGTCCTGAATTACTCCCAGCCGGTATCGCACTTTCCCAATCCGATTGGCCCCTACACAGCGCGGCACCTGGCAGCGCCGAACCTGGCCAACACCGCGCGCATCGACCAACTCATGCGCGACGGCAAGCTCTACCTGTCGCTAAACGATGCCATCGCCCTCGCGCTCGAGAACAACCTGGATATCGCCATCGCGCGTTACAACCTGAACATCGCTGACACCGACGTGCTGCGCGCCAAAGCGGGCGCTCCGACCCTCGGCGTCAATACGGGCATTGTGCAGAACACGCCAGGCAGTGGCGTCGGCGGACTCGGCGGGCAAGTCGGCTCCGGCACCGGTGGAACCACTCTCGGTGCGGGCGGCGCAGGCGCAGGCGCAGGCGGTCTGGTCGGCTCTACGCTCGGTTTGGGATCGCTCATCACCAGCTTCGATCCAGTCGTCACGGGAACGCTGCAGGAAGACCGCTTCCACATTCTCCCCTCCAGCACTTTTAACCCCGAGTCGGCTCAGAACACTACGACTGGCAACGTCTCTTATCAGCAGGGG
The DNA here is from genome assembly GCA_003140655.1 of Acidobacteriaceae bacterium. Classification (GTDB taxonomy): domain Bacteria; phylum Acidobacteriota; class Terriglobia; order Terriglobales; family Acidobacteriaceae; genus Sulfotelmatobacter. The sequence continues at coordinate 2,768 of PLKR01000464.1, forward strand.
TTCTCCTGGGGGACCAATCTGTTAGTGGGCTTTAACAACACCCGTATCACGACCGGCGACGCACCTTTCACCACCTTAAGTCCGCAACTCAACTCCAGCTTCAAGTTCCAGCTCACGCAGCATCTGCTGCAGGGATTCGGCTTCGCGGCCAACAATCGTTTCATCAGTATCGCCAAGAATGACCGTGAACTTTCCGACGTTGCCTTCCGTTTACAAGTCATCACTACGGTCAACCAGATTCAGAGTATGTACTGGGACCTGACTTACGCCTATGAAAACGCCCGCGTGCAGAAGGAATCGCTGGCTTTCGCCGAGAAGACACTCTCCGATACAAAGAAACAGGTTGAGATCGGCAGCCTGGCNNTGCTTATGAAGAATGCGCTCAGCCGAACCCTGCGCGATCAAGTTCTCGCCGGAGCGGAAGTAATTCCCACTTCCACCATGAAGCTTCCAGAGAGCGAGCCGATTCAGCCCACGCAGGATTTGATCGCCGATGCCTTGCGCCATCGAGCCGATCTGGTGGAGTCCCGCATCCAACTCAACACCACCGACATCAGCAACAAAGCAGTGCGTAATGCCCTGCTGCCTACGCTGGACCTGTTTGCCTATTACGGTGGGACGGGACTGGGTGGTGTACAAAATCCGACGAATCTTTGTGCAAACCAACCGCCAGCCGAGCAGGCCGAGGGCTTTTGCGCTGGACCAAATCCCGCTTTCGGAGGCGAGACCTTCATCCCTGGCGCTGCCTCCACAAACTACAACGGCACCCTCAACCAACTCGTCAACTCCACTGCTTCCGACAAGGGCGTTGGTTTGCAGCTCAATATTCCGCTGCGTAACCGCGCCGCGCAGGCGGTGCAGATCCGCTCCGAACTGGAATACCAGCAGGCCCAGATGCGCTTGCAGCAAATCGAAAACCAGATCAGCATCGAAGTCCGCAACGCCCAGTTCGGAGTCGAACAGAACCGCGCCAGTGTAGCCTCAGCCCAAGCTGCGGTGGACTTTGCCAGGCAGTCGCTGGATGCCGAACAGAAGAAGTATCAGTTCGGTACCTCGACCACAACATTGGTGCTACAGACCCAGAGCGCTCTGGCCACGGCGGAGTCTACTTTGATGTCGGCGATGGCGGCCTACGAAAAGTCGCGCGTCGAACTCGACCGCGCTACCGGCGTCACGCTCGACCACGCTGGCATCAGCATCGATGATGCTGCCAAGGGCCAGGTCAATCGGATGCCCAACGTACCCAACATCGAGCCGCGCAAGGAAATGCCTGCCGC